>JBFGAO010000046.1:0-7583 GCA_041568095.1 Steroidobacteraceae bacterium
CGGACGCGAGCCAGCCTGCCCAGCCGCCGTCGAGCACCGATGCCGCGTCGTGGCCGGCCCAGCGCAGCATCCACCACAGGCGCGCCGCGAAGGCGCCGCTGCCGGCGTCGTAGGCGACGACCCGCGTGCGCGGCCCGACACCCCAGCGGGACAGCAGCGCGGCGAAGTCGTCCGGCGCGGGCAACGGGTGGCGGCCACTCTGCGCCGTCACCGGGCCGGACAGGTCGCGCTCGAGGTCGGCGTACACGGCGCCGGGCACGTGACCGGCGCGCCAGTCGCGCGCGCCGGCGGCGTGATCGGCGAGGTCGTAGCGGCAGTCGACGACGAGCCAGTCCGGGTCGGACAGGTGACTGGCGAGCAGGCCGGCGGAGACGAGCGGTTCCTGCGGCATCGGGCCTCGGCGATCGGCGCCGCTGCAACCCTTCGGGCGCCGGCTGCATCTTAACGCTTCATGGAGACTCGCCCCAGGCAGCCGCACAGGCCCGCAAGCCCCTGCGAGCGGCCGCTGCCCGACATCAGCGAGCAGGAACGCGCGTTCTGGCGTCACGCGGTGGCCGCCGAGCGCCGCCGCATCGCCGCTCCCGGCAACGGCGCCGCGACCGGCTGAGCGTCGCGCGCAGCGCGCGCGCTCCGGGCGCGACGTGCGGCAATCCGTGCAGTTGCGGTAAAGTCACGGGCCCTGTCCCTGGCTTCAGCGGAACGACTGCACCATGAGCAAGCACCCGATCCACACGCATTTCCCCGGCCGTCTCGTGTTCATCGGCTTCGGCAGCATCGGCCAGGGCGTGCTGCCGCTGATCCTGCGCCACGTCGGCGGGCTGACGCCGGACCGCATCACGATCGTGACCGCCGACGACGCGGGCAAGGAGGAAGCTGCCGAGTACGGCATCAAGTTCGTCAAGCACCCGCTGACGCGCGAGAACTTCCGGCACGTGCTGGAGCCGCTGGTCGGGCGCGGCGACTTCGTGCTGAACCTGTCGGTAGACGTGTCCAGCCTGTCGCTGATCAAGCTCTGCCACGAGAAGGGCGCGCTGTACCTCGACACCTGCCTCGAGCCCTGGCCGGGCGGCTACACGGACCCGAACATCCCGGCCAGCCGGCGCACGAACTACGCGCTGCGCGAGGAGGCGATGGAACTGCGCAAGTCCTCCCAGAAGGGCCCGACCGCCGTGATCACGCATGGCGCAAACCCCGGGCTGGTCTCGCACTTCGTCAAGCAGGCGCTGATGGACATCGCGCGCGACACCGGCCACGAGACCGGCGCGCCGGCGACGCGCGAGGAATGGGCGAAGCTCGCGATGGACCTCGGCGTCAAGGTGATCCACATCGCCGAGCGCGACACGCAGGTGTCGAGCCAGCCGAAGATGCCTGGCGAGTTCGTCAACACCTGGTCGGTGGACGGCTTCGTCAGCGAGGGCAGCCAGCCGGCCGAGCTGGGCTGGGGCACGCACGAGCGCCACTTCCCGCGCGACGGCCGCCAGCACGACTTCGGCCGCAAGAGCGCGATCTTCCTGATGCAGCCGGGCTGCGCGACGCGCGTGCGGACCTGGACGCCGGAGGCCGGCCACTTCCACGGCTTCCTGATCACGCACGGCGAGTCGATCTCGATCTCCGATTACCTGACAGCGCGGCAGGGCGAGAAGCTGCTGTACCGGCCGACCGTGCACTACGCCTACCACCCGGCCGACAATGCCGTGCTGTCGGTGCACGAGTTCTGCGGGCGCAACTACCAGCTGCAACCGAGCAAGCGGATCATGATGAAGGACATCACCTCCGGCATCGACGAGCTCGGCGTGCTGCTGGCCGGCCACAACAAGAACGCCTACTGGTACGGCTCGCAGCTGTCGACCGACGAGGCGCGCAAGCTGGCGCCCTACAACAGCGCGACCTCGCTGCAGGTCTGCGTCGCGGCGCTGTCCGGCATGATCTGGGCGATCGAGAACCCGGCGGAGGGCATCGTCGAGCCGGACGAGATCGACTACCAGCGCAACCTCGAGATCTGCATGCCCTACCTGGGCCCGGTCGTCGGCCGCTACACGGACTGGACGCCGCTGTTCGAGCGCGGGCGGCTGTTCCCCGAGGACCTCGACGAGAGCGATCCCTGGCAGTTCAAGAACGTGCGGGTCTGACGCAGCTCAGGCGCCGTCGCCGGCGGGGTAGTCGACCGACAGGATCGACACGGTCACCGGGCCGGCGGGCAATTCGATCTCGAGCTCATCGCCGCTGCGCCGCCCCAGCAGCGCCCGGGCCAGCGGCGAGTCCATGCTGATGTAGCCGGGCGCCATGTCGAACTCGTCGGGCCCGACGATCCGGTGCCGCCGCCGCTGCCCGTCGGGGCCGGCCAGCTCGACCCAGGCGCCGAAGTAGACGCGGCTGCGGTCCGTCGGCGGGCGGTCCACGACGACCATGCCGTCGAGGCGCTTGCGCAGGTGCCGGATCCGGCGGTCGATCTCGCGCAGCCGCTTGCGGCCGTAGATGTACTCGGCGTTCTCGGAGCGGTCGCCCATCGCGGCGGCCTCGGCGACGGACTGGGTCAGCGCCGGGCGCTCGACGCGCC
Organism: Steroidobacteraceae bacterium; assembly: GCA_041568095.1. Classification (GTDB taxonomy): domain Bacteria; phylum Pseudomonadota; class Gammaproteobacteria; order Steroidobacterales; family Steroidobacteraceae; genus SCUD01. The sequence continues at coordinate 2,558 of JBFGAO010000046.1, forward strand.
ACAGCTGGTCGAGTTCGGCCCGCAGGCGGCGCAGGCCCGCCGGCGTCACGTAGTGCGAGCCCCCTCCCGGTACGCGGCTGCGCCTCATTGCCCGGCGACCCTCCTCTGCAACTGGCTGACCGGGCGGGATTTTATCCTGCCGGGCGGCCGAGTCCGCCGAAACTGTGGCGTGGTTCACAGCAGCCGCACCGCGGCGGTCCTAATCTCGCGCGCACGGCAGGCAGTCCTGCCAGAGCTATCCCCTAGCGGACTTCCTTCCCTTCACCGAAAGTCCGCTTTCCAGCCCCGGGCGGCAACCCGGGGCTTCTTTTTTCACGTTCCGGCCGCAGGCCGGCCCGAATGCGGCACGCCCTGTCGCGGCGCGGGACCGGCCAGCCGCAGGGCTGGCATATACTCCGCGGGCCCTGATACCCGGAGATCCCTGATGATTCATCGCCTTGCCGCCGCAGCGTTGCTGCTGTTGATCGCCCCCGCCCTGCATGCCGACAAGCCGGCGGAGCAGCTGGCCTCGGGCCTCGACTACGACGGCATGGACCGCAGCGTCAGGATCCAGGACGACCTGTTCCGCCACATGAACGGCCGCTGGCTGAGGGACACGCCGTTCCCGCCCGAGTACGCGAGCGCCGGCGTCACGATCACGCTGGTCGAGGCGGCCATCGAGAACGTGCACGCGATCCTGAAAGAGGGCGCAGCGGCGGGGACCGATGCGGACCCGGTGCTCCGCAAGCTGGGCGACCTGTACGTGAGCTTCATGGACGAGGCGCGGGTCGAGGCGCTGGGCATCGCGCCGCTGGAGCCGCTGTTCCGCGACATCGAGGCCATCGACGGCCCGGCGGCACTGGCGCGCTTCTTCGGCCGCGCTCAGGGCCTGTCCATCCGCGTGCCGCTGGGCAGCTTCGTGTTCCCGGATGCGCGTGACTCGGCGAACAACATCGCCTACCTGTCGCAGTCCGGGCTCGGCCTGCCGAACCGGGACTACTACCTGCGCGAGGACGAGGCCTACGTCGGCTTCCGGACCAAGTACGTCGCCTACCTCGCGCAACTGATGACGCTGGCCGGCTTCGACGACGCCGAGGCGCGCGCGGCGCGGATTCTCGAGCTGGAGACGCGGCTCGCGACGGACCAGTGGACGCCGGTGCAGAACCGCGACCCGATCGCGACCTACAACCGCCACGACGCGGGCTCCGCCGCGCGGCTGGCGCCTGACCTCGACTGGGCCGGCTTCCTCGCGGACACGGGCCTGCCGCCGGGCGACTTCGTCGTCCGGCAGCCGAGCTACGTGACGGCGCTCGGCCGCGCGATGCACGAGGCCGGGCTGCGCACCTGGAAGGACTACCTGATCGTCAGGACCATCGACGCCTATGCGCGGGTGCTGCCCGCGGCCTTCGTCGAGGCCTCCTTCGACTTCAACTCACGGACGCTGCGCGGCACCGAGGCGCTGCGCCCGCGCTGGAAGCGCGCGGTCAGCGAGGCCAACGGCGCGTTGGGCGAGGCGGTCGGCAAGGTCTACGTCGCGCGCCACTTCCCGCCGCAGGCCAAGCAGCGCATGGACGAGCTGGTCCGCAACCTGCTGGCCGCCTTCGAGGAGGGGATCGACGCGCTGGACTGGATGGGACCCGAGACCAGGCGGCAGGCCCACGAGAAGCTGTCGAAGATCACGGTCAAGATCGGCTACCCGGACAAGTGGCGCGACTACTCGCGCCTCGAGATCCGCCGCGACGACCTGCTAGGCAATGCGATGCGCGCGAACCGCTTCGAGTGGGCCTGGCAGGCCGCGCGTGCCGGCAAGCCGAAGGACCCGACCGAATGGTTCATGACGCCGCAGACGGTCAACGCCTACTACCTGCCGACCAACAACGAGATCGTGTTCCCGGCCGCGATCCTGCAGCCGCCGTTCTTCAACCTCGCCGCCGACGATGCGGTCAACTACGGCGCGATCGGCTCGGTGATCGGCCACGAGATCAGCCACGGCTTCGACGACAAGGGGCGCCAGTACGACGGCGACGGCAACCTGCGCGACTGGTGGACCGCCGAGGACAACGAGCGCTTCAAGGAACGCGCCGCCGGCCTCGTGCGCCAGTACTCGTCCTTCGTCGCGCTGCCCGGCCTCAACGTCAACGGCGAGCTGACGCTGGGCGAGAACATCGGTGACCTGTCGGGCCTCGCGGTGGCCTACAGCGCCTATCGCCGCTCGCTCGGCGACGAGCCGGCGCCGGTCATCGACGGCTACTCGGGCGACCAGCGCTTCTTCCTCGGCTATGCGCAGGCCTGGCGCAGCAAGTGGCGCGAGGGCCTGATGCGCGAAGTCGTGGTGACCGACCCGCATTCGCCGCCGGAATTCCGCACCAACGGCGTCGTGTCGAACATGGAGGAGTTCTACGAGGCCTTCAGCGTCCGCGAGGGCGACGGCCTGTGGCGCCCGGCGGGCGAGCGCGTGCGGATCTGGTGATCGCGGGCCCGGCGTGCCGGTTGGCCACGCGGCCGGCTGCCGGGGGATAATGCGCGCGTGAATTCCTCAACCTTCCGCCTGGCGGCGCCGCTGGCCGCCGCGGCGCTGCTGGCGCTGGCCGGCTGCGCGCCGTTCGAGTCGCTGTGGCGCAAGCCGCCGCGACCGGTCGCCGCGCCGCCCGCCGAGCCGGCGGCGCCGCCGGAACTGCCGCTCGCGGCCGCGACCCACCGTTTCGTGCTGGTGCCCGGCGAGGACGTCGTCGGCCAGGTGCAGCGCACGGTCGCGCGCCACGAGGACACGCTGCCGGACATCGCCCGGCGCTTCAACGTCGGCTACGAGGAAATCATCCGCGCCAACCCGGGCGTCGACACCTGGCTGCCGGGCGAGGGCACCGTCGTCGTGCTGCCGACCGCCTTCGTGCTGCCCGACGCACCGCGCGAGGGCATCGTGCTGAACCTCGCCGCGATGCGGCTGTTCTACTTCCCGAAGCCCGACAAGGACGGCGAGGCCGTCGTGATCACGCACCCGGTCGGCATCGGCAAGATCGGCTGGGCGACGCCCGAGGGCAGCACCAAGGTCATTTCGCGGGTCAAGGACCCGACTTGGACGCCGCCGCTGTCGGTGCGCCGCGAGCATGCCAAGGATGGGGACATACTGCCGCCGCGCGTGCCGCCGGGACCCGACAACCCGCTGGGCCGGCACATGATGCGCCTCGGCTGGACCAGCTACCTGATCCACGGCACCAACAAGCCCTACGGCGTCGGCATGCGCGCGAGTCACGGCTGCATCCGCCTCTATCCCGAGGACATCGCGCTGCTGTTCGACGCGGTGCCGGTCGGCACGCGCGTGACCGTCGTCAACCAGCCCTACCTGCTGGGCTGGCGCGAAGGCCAGGCCTTCGCGCAGGCTTTCACGCCGCTCGCCGACGACAAGCGCAACTGGAGCGATGTCCCGAAGGCGCTGCGCCAGCGCGCGGCGAAGTCGAAGGCGCCGGGCCTGAAGCGCATCGCCGCGCAGCCGGAGACGGTGGACTGGGAGGCCGTGCGTGTCGCGGCTGCCACGCCGCGCGGCATCGCGCTGCCGGTGGCGACGGCCGGCCCGCGACCCGAGGCCTACCTCGCCGCCGCGCCGCTGGTGCGCAACGCGCTGCCCGAAGGCGCGACCTGGGACGGCAGCGAGGACCAGTACGCCGACGCGCCGCAGCTGCGCCAGGGTCGCAGCGCCGCGGCGAGCGGCGCGGCGCCATAGCGCGTCAGGGCGGGTCGCCGGGCAGCAGCGGTCGCCGCGCGCGAGCGGCCAGCGCGCAGGCCATCGAGCCGGCGACGACCAGCATCGCGCCGACGACGCTCGCGGCATTCAGGCCCTCGGGCGGCAGCAGGCCGGGGACCAGCCGCGCGAGCAGCCACATGGCCCCGATCGTGAACAGCGGCGCCGTCGACAGCACGGCACTGACCCGCGACACCTCCCAGTGGTGCAGCGCCTCGCCGAAGGCGCCGTAGGCAGCCAGCGTGTTGGCGCAGCAGAAGGCCAGCATCGCGAGTTGCAGCGGGCTCAGCGCCGTGACGAGGGCGGGAGCCGACACTGGCAACAGTGCGGCAACGGCGCCGACGTAGATGACCCAGAGCACCTGGGGCGCCGTGTACCAGGCCATCAGCCGCTTCTGCGCGAGGCCGTAGATGGCCCAGCTGACGGCGGAGGCGACCATCAGCGCGACGCCGAGGCCGAGCCCTTCCCCCGGCCGCGCCAGTTCCGGCAGCCGGCGGTTGAAGAACAGCAGCAGCCCGATGCCCAGCACGACGAAGCCCAGCCACTGCCGGCCCGAGAAAGCCTCGCGGAACACGAACACGCCGCCCAGCAGCAGCAGCAGCGGCGCGAGCTGGATCACGACCTGCGCAACGCTCGGCGTGACCAGGTTCAGCGCGATGAGATAGAGGACGTAGTTCCCCAGCAGGCCGGCGAAGGCGACCGCGACCAGTGCCCAGGCCATGCGGGCGCCGCCGCGGAGACGCGGCAGGCGGCCGCGCCAGGCGAGATACGCGCCGAGCCCGACTGCGGAGACGGCGAAGCGCCACCAGGTGATCGTGTACGGATCCATGCCCTCGAGCACGACCTTCAGCGCGATCGGCAGCAGGCCCCACAGCACGGCCGTCGCCAGCGCGAGCGCGAAACCGATCCGCCAGTTCGCGGTGGGTGTGTCGGTCATCGGGGCAGGGGTCACCGGGGCAGGACCGGCGCAGCATAAACGAGCGCGGCCTGCCGCGCGCGGCCTGTGCTAACCTTCGCCAAACCCGGGGGAGACACCGGTGGCGGAACGACTGACCGGCATACAGGTACACGAAGAAGCCGGTTCCGAACAGGCGATCACTCCGGCGCCAACGGCGATCGCGGCCTTCGTCGGCCGCACGCTGCGCGGCCCCGTCGACCGGCCCCTGCACCTAGGCAGCTTCCAGGAATTCCAGCGGCACTTCGGCGGGCTCTGGCAGCCGAGCACGCTGTCTTACGCCGTCGAGCAGTTCTTCGAGAACGGCGGCCGGCACGCGATCGTCGTGCGCGTCACGAACGGCGCCCGTGCATGCA
>JBFGAO010000047.1:0-7583 GCA_041568095.1 Steroidobacteraceae bacterium
CGGTCATCGCCGCGCGCAGCCTGCCGATCGCGGCGGCCTCGATCTGGCGGATGCGCTCGGCCGAGACGCCGTACTCGTCGGCGAGGTCCTGCAGCGTGCGCTTGTCGTCGGTCAGCCAGCGCTCGGCGATGATCCGGCGGCTGCGCTCGTCCAGGGTCTCGAGTGCGGCCTCGAGTCGGTCGCCGACGGCACCCTCCCACTCGTCGTGCTCGACCGCCACGGCCGGGTCGGACTCCGGCGCGGGCAGGTACAGCGACGGCGAATAGGTCGCGTCGTCGTCATCGGTGTCGGGTGCCGGGTCGAAGGACAGGTCGCGGGCCGACAGACGCTGCTCCATCTCGCGGACCTCGCGCGGCTCGACACCGAGCTCCGCCGCGACGGCCGACGTCTCCTCGTCGGACAGCCAGGCCAGGTTCTTCTTCATGCGCCGCAGGTTGAAGAACAGCTTGCGCTGCGCCTTCGTCGTCGCGACCCGCACGAGGCGCCAGTTGCGGATCACGAACTCGTGGATCTCGGCGCGGATCCAGTGCACGGCGAAGCTGACGAGGCGCACGCCGACGTCGGGGTCGAAGCGCTTGACCGCCTTCATCAGGCCGACGTTGCCCTCCTGGATCAGGTCGGCGACCGGCAGGCCATAGCCCATGTAGCCGCGCGCGATGTGCACGACGAAGCGCAGGTGCGACAGCACGAGCTGCCGCGCCGCGTCGAGGTCCTCGTGCTCGCGGAAGCGCCGCGCCAGCTCGAGTTCCTCTTCGCGCTCCAGCATCGGGATGCTGGACACGCGCTCGACGTAGGCCTCGAGGCTGCCGACGGGCCCGGTCAGCACCAGGGCCTGGTTGGGTATCGCCAAAGCGGTTCCGGTCATCGGGTTTCGGTCTCCCTTTCCACAGGCAGGCGACCCGGAGGCCGCCCGCGGCGCATTTTAGCAGTCGCGCTTATAGAGTGCTAAGCGCAGCAGGAAGTTCCGCTTTATTTGTGATTTATTTCAGATACTTAGGCGCGAGGCTCGATACGGCGCAGGTGGTAGCCTGCGGCCAGCCAGGCGCCCAGCCAGCCGAGCAGCGCGCCGCCGCCCAGCAGCAGCGCAATTTCGCGCAGTCCCGGGCCGGCCAGGTCCAGGTGGGTGCCATAGGCGGCCGCCAGCCGGCCGATCGGCGGCTCCAGGAACAGCAGGCCGGCGACGAGCAGCAGGATCGCGAGCAGGCCGCCGCCCAGCCCGTGCCAGAGTCCCGAGTACAGGAACGGCCGGCGCACGAAGGCGTCGCTGCCGCCGACCAGCTTGGTGACCTCGATCTCGGCGCGCCGGCCGTTGATCTCGAGCCGGATCGTGTTGCCGACGATCGCGAGCACGCCGAGTGCCAGCACGGCGCCGGCCAGCAGCACGGCCTGCCGCAGCGTGTCCAGGATCGCGTCGAGGCGGCGCACCCACTCGGTGTCGGCCTCGACCAGTTCCGCCTCGGGCAGTTCGCGCAGGCCTGCCGCCAGCGCGCCGACCGCCGCGGCCGACTCGTGCGCCGGCACCGGGCGCACGTGCACGGCCCAGGGCAGCGGGTTGTCGGTCAGCGCCGACAGCGCCTCGCCGATGCCGGACAGCGCGCGGAACTCGGCGAGGCCCTCGTCCGGGCTGACGAGCTTCGCGCTCGCGACCTCGTCGCGGGCCTCGATCGCACGCTGCACCTTGCGCGCCTGCTCCGGCGTCGTGCCGGGCCGCAGGTAGACGGACAACTGCACGGTCTCGCCGAGGCCGGCCGTCAGCGCGCCGGCGTTGACGACGACCAGGTGCAGCGCCGCCGGCAGCGCCAGCGCGATGCCGATGACGGCGATCGTCAGCGCCGTCGCGAAAGGCTGGCGGACCAGCCGGCCCAGCGACGCGACCAGCGTCTGTGCATGGCGCTCCAGCCAGGTCGAGGCCCGGCCCGACAGCGTGCGCTGGCCGGCCGGGCGCGCGGCGCGAAGTTCCTCAGGCAGCGACATGCGGGTAGCCGGCGAGCCGGCCCTGCTCGATGTGGATGCGGCGCACCGAGAAGCGGTCCAGCAGGTGCACGTCGTGGGTCGCGACCAGCACCGTGACGCCGACGGCATTGAAGCGCTGGAACAGGTTCATCACCTCGACCGCGAGGTCCGGGTCCAGGTTGCCGGTCGGCTCGTCGGCGATCAGCACCGGCGGTTTCGTGATCACCGCGCGCGCGATGCCGACGCGCTGCTGCTCGCCTGCGGACAGTTCCATCGGGAACACGCGCTCCTTGCCGAGCAGGCCGACCTGGTCCAGCGCCGCCCGCACGCGCTTGTCCATCTCGCGCCGCGGCACGCCGGCGATCGCGAGCGGCAGCGCGACGTTGTCGAACACCGGCCGGTCGTCCAGCAGCTTATGGTCCTGGAACACGACGCCGACCTGGCGGCGGAACCACGGGATCCGTCGCCGGTGCAGCGTCGTGGTGTTGAGCCCGCCGACCGTCACGGTGCCGCGGGTCGGCCGCTCCAGCAGCGCGATCAGCCTGAGCACCGTGCTCTTGCCGGCGCCCGAGTGCCCGGTCAGGAACGCCATCCCGCCGGCGTCGATGTCGAAGGACAGCTCGGACAGCGCCTCGCGGCCATTCGGGTAGCGCTTGAACACGCGGTCGAAGCGGATCATCCGGCGTCTCCGGGCGCCCTGCGCAACAGCCCATCCACGTAGGCCCCGGCGTCGAAGATACCGAAATCCCCGGCCTGCTCGCCAACGCCGACGTATCGGATCGGCAGCCCGAAGCGCTGCGCGATCGCGACGACTATGCCGCCCTTCGCGGTGCCGTCGAGCTTGGTCACGGCGATGCCGGTGACGCCGACGGCCTTGTGGAACTGCTCGGCCTGGCGCAGCGCGTTCTGGCCGAGGCTCGCGTCCAGCACCAGCAGCACCTCGTGCGGCGCGTCCGGGTCCAGCCGCCGCAGCACGCGCACGACCTTGGCCAGCTCCTCCATCAGGTGCGACTGCGTGTGCAGCCGTCCGGCCGTGTCGGCGATCAGCACGTCGCAGCCGCGCGCGCGCGCGGACTCCAGCGCGTCGTAGACGACCGCGGCCGGGTCGGCGCCGGTCTGCTGCGCGACCATCGGCGCGCCGCTGCGCTCGGCCCAGACGCCCAGCTGCTCGACGGCCGCGGCGCGGAAGGTGTCGCCGGCGGCCAGCAGCGGCTTCAGGCCCTCGAGCTGCAGCCGCTTCGCCAGCTTGCCGATCGTCGTCGTCTTGCCGGAGCCGTTGACGCCGACGACCAGGATCACGAAGGGGCGGCGCGAGCGGTCGATCGCCAGCGGCTGCTGCACCGGCTCGAGGATCTCGAGCAGCGCGCGGCGCAGCGCGGCGACCAGCGCGTCGGCATCGGCCAGTTCCTTCCTGGCGACCGCCGTGTGCAGCCCGGCGAGGATCCCGGCCGTCGCGTCGACGCCGACGTCGGCGGTCAGCAGCCGCGTCTCCAGTTCCTCGAGCAGTGCGTCGTCGATCTTGCGCCCGGGCAGCAGGTCCGCAACCCAGGAGGCGCCGCGGCCGACGCGCGCGCGCAGCCGGGCGAGGAAGCCGCGGGCTGGCGCGGCGGTATCTTCACGGACGTCGGTCATCGGGGGCCTGCCGGGATCCGGGGCCGCCATTGTAGCGGCCGCGGATCGCGGCGAGGCCGATCAGGGCTCGAGCAGCGCCGGGTTCGTGATCAGGAATTGCGCGCCGCCGAAGGTCGCCAGCGTCACGGCATGGGTCTGCATCTCGCTCGTCACGGGGAAACTGGCGGACGGGTCGAGCAGCGAGCCGTGCGAGCCCTGCAGGAAGTGCACCCAGACCGGCGAGCTGGTTGTCACCGCGTTCGGCCCCGGGGCGTTGGCTTTCGAGAAGGGCGCCGCGTTGACCAGCCGCTGCGTCGCGCTGTTCGGCACCACCGGGTCGTTGACGACCTGTGTCAGCAGCACCGGCCGCGCCGCCGCCGCGGCGGCGACGAAGTTCAGCGGGTCGCCGGAGTCGACGGCGGTCTGCGCGTCGCGGAAGAACTGGTCGTACAGCGTCGAGTCCCTGACCAGGCCGGCGGCCGCGAGCCCGGCATTGATGGACGGGGACAGCGCCGGCGAGTCGCGCAGCAATTGTGCGACGCCGCCGCCCGGCACGTTCAGGTAGGCGCTCTTGGTGTCGATCGCGAGCGCATTCGCGACGGTGCCGACGATGCCGCCCAGCGAGATGCCGGCGTAGTGGATCCGCGCCGCGTCGATGTCTGCCGTGGCCGGGTTGCCGTCGAGGTCCAGCGCCGGCAGCGACTTCGCGAACTGCGCGATGTCGGCGGCGGCCTGCCGCAGGTTGTCGCGGCTGGTCAGCAGGCTGGTCAGGTTGATGACATGCGTGCCCGACGGGTCGATGACGCCGTCGGCCGGCGGCGCCAGCGTCGAGTTGTTGACGAGGTCCAGGTTGAAGGTCCGCTCGCGCACGTCCTGGTACAGCGGGTTCGTGCGGTCGGTGATGCCGTGCAGCGGGATGTCGATCGCCGCGACGACGAAGCCCTGCTGCGCGTAAGTGCCCGCGATCGCCGCCGCCTGCGTGCGGTTGCCGCGCAGGCCGTGCTGGAAGATCACGACCGGCCAGCCGTCCGTCGGCTTGGCCTGGCCGGACAGCCCGTTGGGCACGGTCACGAACAGCGGGATGTCGAGGTCGGCGCGCTTGACCGGCACCGGATTGAAGCGTGTCAGGTGGGTCGTCGGCGCAGCACCCTGCACCAGCGTGAACGGGTTGCCGCGCCAGACACTGGTCAGCGGCGCCGCCGGGTCGTGGTAGTAGGGCACGCGTAGCGTGCCGGCCCAGACGTCCGCGTTCGGCGGCAGCGCCGCATTCAGGTCCATCAGCGTCGCACCGGTTGGCACCGCGACGATCGGGGTCGGCTGCAGCGACGCCACGGCGAAGTTGAGGGTGTCGCGTGTCGACTGCGTCGAGAACGAGAAGGTCAGCACGATGTTCGCGGCCGGGGCGCCGACGGCGCCCGCGATCGCCAGGTGTGCGCCGGTCAGCTGGCAGATGCCGTTCAGCGTCGGGTTCGTGATCGACGAGCAGGTGGGCTGTGCGCTCTTGATCGCCAGGTAGTCGAGGTCCGGCGTCGCGGCATTGCCCGAGGTGTCGCGCAGGCCGTCCGTCAGGATCACCAGGTAGCCGATGTTCGCGCCGCCGGTCGACGGTACCAGCGGCTTCAGCGGGCGGATCTCCAGCGTCGCGCCGCCCGAGTCGATCGCCGGCGACACGCGTGCCGTGTAGTCGGTCCCGAACAACAGTGCGCGGCGGAAGCCGACGGTCGCCTTGGTCGCATTGTCGACGTCGACCTCGACCAGGCGAACGGTCGCGCCGGTGATGGTCGCCGCGTTGATCGGGCGCGAGAAGCGTGCGGTCGCGGAGGCGGCCGTCGAGAATCCGTCCAGTGCGTTGATTGCGCCGACGTTGGGCAGGAACGGCGTCGCCGGGATGTTCAGCGTGCCGTCCGTGCTGCCGCTGAAGTACAGGTCCGTCGGGTAGGGCAGCACGCCCGCGAGCGGCACGAAGTGCGCCTTGAAGGCGCCGACGCCCGGCGACCCGGCCGGGGCGCCGTTGCCGGACGTCGGGTCGGTCCGGCCGATGCTGTCGGGGGAGCCGCTGGTGCAGGCCGCGACCAGCAGCGCGGCAGACAGCAGGGCGAGGCGGTGGCGAATGCTCATGGCGGCGCTCCGGTTACGTTCACGGGCGGCGTGGCGCGTATGATCGCGCTCGTTCTGACGGGCCATTCTAAGAGATGCGGGCCGGATCATGCGTCGTATTGACCACTATGCCGCGCACAATGCACCGCAAAAAAACCGGCGCTAGCGGCTCCCGCAGCGGGCCGCAGCAGCTGAGGATCATCGGCGGCGACTGGCGCCGCCGGCGCATCCGTTTCCCGGACAGGCCGGGCATCCGCCCGACGCCCGACCGCGTGCGCGAGACGCTGTTCAACTGGCTGGCGCCGACGATCGCCGGCGTGCGCTGCCTGGACCTGTTCGCCGGCAGCGGCGCGCTCGGCCTCGAGGCGCTGTCGCGCGGCGCCGCGACCGCGGTCTTCGTCGAGCAGGACGCCGCCGCCGCCGCCGCTTTGCGCGAGACCGTCGCGGCGCTCGCCGGCGGCCGCGGCGAGGTGATCCGCGCCGAGTCGCTGGCCTGGCTGGCCGGCCCCGCACGGCCCTTCGACCTCGTGTTCCTGGACCCGCCCTTCGGCGCGGGACTGCTCGTGCCGGCGCTCGAGCGCCTCGAGCGCGGCGGCTGGCTGGCGGCGGGCGCGCGCGTCTACCTCGAGGGACCGGCGGGCGAGGAGCCCGTGCTGCCCGGGGGCTGGCTGCTGCACCGCTCGGGCCGCGCCGGCGCGGTCGGCTATCATCTGGCGCTGCGGCCGGGCAGCGCCGGGGAGGCAATCCCTTGAAATCGAATCGCAGCGCCGTCTATCCGGGCACCTTCGACCCGATCACGAACGGCCACCACGACCTGATCCGCCGCGCAGCGGGCATCTTCGACCGCGTCGTCATCGGCATCGCCGAGAACCTGAACAAGGCGCCGCTGTTCGCGCTTGCCGAGCGCGTCGAGCTGGCGCGCCGCGTCGTCGCCGACATCCCGAACGTGTCGGTGATCGGCTACGAAGGGCTGACCGTGGACTTTGCCCGCGAGCAGGGCTGCCTGATCGTGATCCGCGGCCTGCGCGCGGTGTCGGACTTCGAGTTCGAGTTCCAGCTCGCCAACATGAGCCGGCACCTGGCGCGCGATGTCGACTACGTGTTCCTGACGCCGCAGGAGCAGTTCACGTTCATCTCGTCGACGCTGGTGCGCGAGATCGCGCTGCTGGGCGGCGACGTGTCCGAGTTCGTGCACCCGGTCGTCGCCGAAGCGCTGGCCGCGCGCCGCGCCGCGCTGCAGGCAGGGAAAGGGGCGGCGCGGCGCTAGCGCTGGCAGCCCGGGCACCAGTAGGTGCTGCGCTGGCCCTGCACGTAGTGGCGCACCGGGCGCCGGCAGGCGCGGCACGGCCGGCCGGCCCGCTCGTAGACGTACAGCTTCTGGCGGAAATAACCCGGCGAGCCGGCCGGGTCGACGTAGTCCCGGAGCGTCGTGCCGCCGGCCTCGATCGCCTCGGCCAGCACCTCGCGGATCGCGGCGGCGAGCCGTGCCATCCTCGCGCGGCTGACGCGGCGCGCCTGCAGGCCGGGGCGGATGCCCGCCCGGAACAGCGCCTCGTTCGCGTAGATGTTGCCAACGCCGGCGACAGTCCGCGAATCCATGATGAACAGCTTTATCGCGACGCGTCGCCCGCGCGCGCGCCGCCACAGCGCTCCGCCGTCGAAGTCCTCCGACAGCGGCTCGACCGCGAGCTGTGCCAGCAGCGGGTGGGTCAGCGCGTCGCCGGCCGCGAACAGCAGGCAGCCGAAGCGGCGTGGGTCGTTGAAGCGCAGGCTGCGCCCCGAGTCGAGCAGAAGGTCGTAGTGGTCGTGCGCACCGGGCGGCTCGGCGGCGGCGACGACCCGCAGGCTGCCGGACATGCCGAGGTGCAGGATCAGCGTGCCGGCGTCGGTGTCGAGCAGCAGGTACTTGGCGCGGCGGCGCA
>JBFGAO010000048.1:0-7530 GCA_041568095.1 Steroidobacteraceae bacterium
GCCGCGCTGGATGCGGTGCAGGGCCTTCTGCGCGGCCTGCGACTCGAGCGTGACCTTGTTGCGGGTCAGCTCGAGCAGCGATTCCGGCGAGCCGGGGTTTGCGCCGGCCGGCAGGACCTGCAGCCGCACGACCGTGTTGACCGGGCCGCGGATCAGCTGCACGACGTCGTCGAGCCGCCAGCCGACGACGTCGGTCAGCGGTCCGTCGCGGCCCTGGCCGACCGCGGTGATCCGGTCTTTGATCTTCAGCAGCCCCGACATCGCGGCGGGGCCGCCCGGCAGCACGTTGATCACGGTCACGTGGTCGTCGACCAGCTGCAGCGACGCGCCGATGCCCTCGTAGGACAGGCTCATCGCAATGTCGTATTCCTCGGAGTTGCGCGGCGACAGGTAGTTCGAGTGCGGGTCGTAGACGTGGACGTAGGCGTTCATGAAGGTCTCGAACACGTCGTCGGCTGTCACCTGGTCGATCCGCTTCGCGACCCGCTCGTAGCGCTTGCGCAGGATGTCGCGGGCGTCGGCCCAGTCCTTGCCGGCCAGCAGCAGCGACAGCGCGTCGTTCTTGACGCGCTTGCGCCACAGTTCACGCAGTTCCTCCTCGGTGGCAGGCCAGCCCTGCTCGCGGCGGTCGAAACGGAAGCTCTCGTCGACGCTGAAATCGGGCTCGGTGTCGAGCAGCGTGATCGCGTACGACAGCACCTCGCGGTTCCGCTGGCGGTAGCGGCTGAAAATCTGGAAGGCCGGCGAGGCGTCCGAGGCGCGGATGGCGTCGTCCAGCCGGTAGCGCAGCGGCTCGAAGCCGGCGACGTCGCTGGCGAGGAAGTAGCTGCGGTTGCCGTCCAGCGCCTCCAGGTAGCGCTCGTAGATCTGCGACGACAGCTCGTCGCCCAGTTCCGCGCGGCGGTAATGCTGCCGGTCGACGACCTCGGCGACCAGCCGCATCACCCGCCGGTGCCGCTCGGTCGCCGCGAACTCGCCGGACGAGGCCAGCGCCGGCGCCAGCGGGGCGACGGGCGTCGCGCCGGAACCGGCCAGCACGGCAACCACCAGCGCGAGGACGCCCGCCGCCAGCAGCCGGCGGAGGCGGGTGGACTCGGCGGTGGTCGGGCGCTGGGCCATGGGCTGGTACACTTCGCGGGCAGCCCGTCAGGCTGCACTGCAACAAGGCTAGAGGCCGTGCGCCAAGCGATCAAGTACCGGTTTCACGCTGCGCCGGAGGCCGGCCCTTGGGCCCGCTGGGTTTCCTGACGGGCGTCGTGCTCGGTTCTGCGGCCTCGATCGCCATCGTGCTGGTAATGGTCGTGGCCGTGTTCCTGCTGTCGGCGGCCGGCGGCGAGGCGCTGGCGCGCGAATATCCACAGCTGCTGTCCACGGCCGGCCTGTTCGCCGTGCTCGCGGCGCTGGCCGGCGCGGCCTTCATCGGCCTGCAGCGGCGCCGGCCCTGGCGCTGGCTGGCCCAGGCCGCCATGTGGCTGGCGCTGGCGGGGATTGGTTGGTACTACTGGCCGGAGGGCTGACGCGATCCGGCGCCCGAAAAACGAGGGGAATCAGATGACTGCTATTCGGATGCGGCGATTCGGCGGGATGCTCACGGTGTCGCTGCTGCTGGCTGCCTGCAACGCCGGCGAGAAGGCGCTGGACGAGGCAGCGCAGGCGATCAGCGAGGACGCCTATCGCCAGTGGGTGTCGACCCTCGCTTCCGACGAGTTCGAGGGCCGCGGGCCGGGAACGCCGGGCGGCGAGCGCACGGTCGAGTACCTCGAGCGCCAGTTCCTCGAACTGGGCCTGCAGCCGGCCGACGGCGTCAGTTTCCGCCAGCAGGTTGGCCTGGTCGAGATCACGGCCACCGACCCGACCCTGGCCTTTGCGAAGGGCAAGGGCGGCATGCAGCTCGCATTCGGCGACGACATGGTCATCGGCACGCGGCGTGTCGTCGACCAGGTCTCGGTCAAGGACAGCGAGGTCGTGTTTGTCGGCTACGGCATTGTCGCGCCCGAGTACGGCTGGAACGACTACGCGGGCGTCGACATGCGCGGCAAGACGGCGCTGATCCTCGTCAACGACCCCGGCTTCAAGACCGGCGACCTGCAGCTGTTCCGCGGCAAGGCGATGACCTACTACGGGCGCTGGACCTACAAGTTCGAGGAAGCGGCGCGCCAGGGGGCCGCGGCCGCGATCATCGTCCACGAGACGGCGCCGGCCGCCTATGGCTGGCACGTCGTCCGCAACGGCTGGTCCGGGCCGCAGCTGTATTCGGAGACGCCCGACGGCAATGCCGGCCGTTCGGCGATCGAGGGCTGGATCACGCGCGACCGCGCGCTGCAGCTGATGGAGATGGCAGGCCGCGACCTGGAGCAGATGGAGGCCGCCGCGCTGAAGCCGGGCTTCCAGCCGGTGCCGCTCGGCGTGACCGCGAGCGCGGGCCTGCGCAACGCGATCCGGCGTGCGTCGTCGCCGAACGTCGCCGGGCTGCTGCGGGGCAGGGGGAAGCCCGACGAGTACGTCGTGTACATGGCCCACTGGGACCACCTCGGCCGGGCGCTCGGCTTCACCGGCGACACGATCTACAACGGCGCGGTGGACAATGCGACCGGTGTCGCGGGAATCCTCGCGATCGCACGCGCCTTCCGCGAGCTGCGGCTGGCGCCTGAGCGCTCGATCCTGTTCCTGGCCGTCACCGCCGAGGAATCGGGCCTGATCGGCTCCGAGCACTACGTGATGAACCCGCTGGTGCCGCTCGAGAAGACGGCCGCCGTGTTCAACATCGACGCACACCATCCGCTGGGGCGTGCCAGGGACATCGAGGTGATCGGCTACGGGGCGTCGCAGCTCGAGGACCTGCTGCGCGATGCCGCCAAGGCCCAGGGCCGGGTCCTGAAGCCGGATGCGACGCCCGAGCATGGCTATTTCTACCGCTCCGACCACTTCAACTTCGCCAAGAAAGGCGTGCCGGCCCTGTACGTCAAGGCGGGCACCGACCTGCGCGACGGCCAGCCGGGGGCGGGCCAGGTGATGAAGGACGACTACACGGCCAACCGCTATCACAAGCCCTCGGACGACTACGATCCGGCCTGGGACGTGTCCGGGATCATCGAGGACATGCGCTTGCTGTTCCGGGTCGGCGCCGGCGTTGCCGCGGGCGGCGGCTGGCCGGACTGGTACGAGGGCAACGAATTCCGCGCTGCCCGGGATGCGAGCGCCGCGGCGCGCGGCGTCACCGGGAACTGACCTTGCGCCGGGCCGCCGGCGCCGGCCGCCTGGCTCAGCCGCGGCGGCGCAGCGGCCGCGTCAGCAGGCGTACGGCCGTGAACAGCAGATAGGGCCCGCAGACCAGCAGCCAGGCGGTGGGCGCGAGCGTGAAGAAGGCCTTCAGCAGTGCGGCGAGGAAGGCCGGCAGGCCGCCCTCGTAGGGCCCCAGCGTCAGCACGCCCGCCAGGTAGATCAGGAAGGGCATCACCAGCAGCCCGAAGGCCAGGAACAGCAGCAGGAAGCGCAGTTCGCGCCGCCAGCCGCGCGGCAGCGGCCCGAATGCCTTGCGGACAAAGCCGGTTTTCGCCATGCCGCGCGAGTCTGCCCGTCGGGACCCGTGGCGGCAAGCGGACGCGCCGCGGGCACGGCTGCCGCTATACTGTGAGCCGATTCACGTTCCCGGAGGACGGCCGGCCGATGCGCAGGTTGTGGTGGCCCGAGTCGCTGTACGAGCTGCGCCCCTATGGCGCGCTGGCGATCGGCGCGCTGGCCGGCACGCTGGCGGCGCTGCGTTCCTGGGCGGTCGGCGACTGGGGCGTGGCCTTCGCGGTGAGCCTGCTGCTGGGCTCGGCCGTGATCGTCTACGGCGGCGCCGTGCTGCAGATGCGCTTCGAGTACCGGCGACGCAGCCGCTGGAACCGCGAGCGTCGTTACTGAGGCCGGCATGCCGCGCCTGCGCTGCGCAGTGATCGGGGCCGGGTACCTCGGCCGTTTCCACGCACAGAAATACGCAACGCTGCCGCGCTGCGAGCTCGTCGCGGTCGCCGATCCCGACCGGGCCGCTCGCGAGCGCATCGGCGCCGAGCTGTCGGTCGAGACCGTGGCCGACCATCGGGAGTTGCTGGGCCGCATCGATGCGGCCAGCATCGCGACGCCGACACCGACGCACCACGCCGTCGCGAGGGACCTGCTGGAGGCGGGTGCCCACGTCCTGGTCGAGAAGCCGATCACCGTCACCGCCGGCGAGGCGCGGGAGCTGATCGAGCTTGCGCGGCGCAAGGGACGCGTGCTGCAGGTCGGCCACCTCGAGCGCTTCAACCCGGCGATCCTCGCGGTCGCCGGCGAGCTGGGCAGCCCGCGATTCATCGAGTCCAACCGTCTGGCCCCGTTCAAGCCGCGCGGTACCGACGTCAGCGTCGTGCTGGACCTGATGATCCACGACATCGACCTGATCCAGAATGTCGTCCATTCGCCGATCACCAGCATCGACGCAGTCGGGGCGCCGGTGTTCACCGACGAGATCGACATAGCCAACGCACGGATCCGCTTCGAGAACGGCTGTGTCGCCGACGTCACGGCGAGCCGGATCAGCATGAAGTCGGAGCGCAAGCTGCGCGTGTTCCAGGCCGACGCCTACATGTCCATCGACCTGCAGCAGAAGCTGCTGACCGTCGTGCGCAAGCCCGCCGTGCAGGCGGAGGATGGCATGCCGAGGGTCGACGTCGAGGAACGCAGCTTCGAGCAGGGCGACGCGCTGCGCGCCGAGATCGAGTCCTTCATCGAGGCGATAGACGGTAGCCACCCGCCCGTCGTGTCCGGCGAGGACGGGCTGCGGGCGCTGGAGACCGCGACGCGGATCGCGGAGCTGGTGGGCCGGCAGTCCGCCCGGGCCTGATCCGGAATTCGCTGATGCCGGTGCGGCAGGCCGGCGGCTATACTCCCCGGGTCTGCGGCAGCTGTCGGCCGAGGCGCGATGAAACCGACCGATACCGGCGATCCTGACTATTACCACCGGGTGGTCGATTGCCAGTGGGCCTGCCCGGCCCACACGGACGTGCCCGAGTACATCCGCCTGATCGCGCTGGGCCGCTATTCCGACGCGTACATGCTGAACCGGGAGTCGAACGTGTTCCCGGGCATCCTGGGCCGGGTCTGCGACCGGCCCTGCGAGCCGGCCTGCCGGCGCGGCCGCGTCGAGGACAAGCCGGTCGCGATCTGCCGCCTCAAGCGCGTCGCGGCCGACCTGCGAGACGACATCAGCGACCGGCTGCCAAAGGCGCCGGAGCAGAAGAACGGCCACCGGGTCGCCTGCATCGGCGCCGGCCCCGCCTCGCTGACGGTCGCCAACGACCTGCTGCCGCTGGGCTACGAGGTCGTGATCTTCGAGCAGTACGCGATCGCAGGCGGCCTGATGCGCACCAACATCCCCGCGTTCCGGCTGCCGGCCGAGGTGCTGGACGAGGAGATCCGCTACATCACCGACATGGGCGCCGACCTGCGGCTCGGCACGCCGGTCGGCAGCATGCGCGCGCTGCTCGACGACGGCGGCTTCGACGCGGTCTTCGTCGGCAGCGGCGCGCCGAAGGGCAAGGACCTCGAACTGCCCGGACGGAACGACACGGACCGGATCCACATCGGCATCGCCTGGCTCGAGTCGGTCGCGTTCGGCCACGTCGACCGGATCGGCGAGCGCGTGCTGATCATCGGCGTCGGCAACACCGCGATGGACTGCTGCCGCAGCTCGCTGCGGCTGGGTGCAAGGGACGTCAAGGTCATGGCGCGCAAGCCGCGCGGCTTCTTCAAGGCCTCCGAGTGGGAGCTCGAGGACGCGGAGGAGGAGAACGTCGAGATCGTCGTCAACCACGCCCCGAAGGCCTTCGTGACCGAGGGCGGAAAACTGCAGGGCATGACCTTCGAGCGGATCGAGTACGACATGGACGGCGGGCGCATCCGCGGCCAGCGGGTCGTCGACGAGGTCTTCATCCCCTGTGACGACGTGATCCTCGCGATCGGCCAGGAGAACGCCTTCCCGTGGGTCGAGCGCGACCTCGGCATCGAGTTCGACGAGTGGAATGTCCCGAAGGTCGACCCGGTCACCTACCAGTCGACGCGGCCGGGCGTGTTCTTCGGCGGTGATTCGGCCTTCGGGCCCAAGAACATCATCTGGGCAGTCGAGCACGGCCACCAGGCCGCGATCTCGATCCACAAGCACTGCAAGGGCCAGCCGCTCGCGGAGCGCATGCCGCGCGGCGTCAACCTGCAGAGCCGCAAGGTGGGCATGAACGAGTGGTCGTACAAGAACGACTACGACGCGAAGGAACGCCGTCTCGTGCCGCACGTCGGCCTGAAGGAGCGATTCCGCAAGCTGAACATCGAAGTCGAGCTGGGCTTCGACGCCGGGCGCGCGGCCGAAGAGGTCGGTCGCTGCCTGAATTGCGACATCCAGACCGTGTTCCACGCCGAGCTCTGCATCGAGTGCGACGCCTGCCTCGACATCTGCCCGACGGACTGCCTGACGATCACGCCGAACGGCGACGAAAAGGACGTCGTCGCCAGGCTGAAGGCGCCGCGCCGCAACCCGGACCAGCCGCTGTACGTGTCCGCGCCGCTGAAGCAGACCGGCCGGATCATGGTCAAGGACGAGGATCTCTGCGTGCATTGCGGCCTGTGCGCGGAACGCTGCCCGACCGATGCCTGGGACATGCAGAAGTCCTGGGTCCGGATCCCCTACGCCGAGGACGAGGCCAGATGCCCGAGCGAACCAGCACGCCGTCGCGCGTGAACGATTTCGTCGTCAAGTTCGCCAACGTCAACGGCTCCGGATCTGCCAGCGCGAACTCGCTGATCATGAAGTCCATCTTCCGGATGGGCGTGCCGGTGGTCGGCAAGAACTTCTTCCCGTCCAACATCCAGGGACTGCCGACCTGGTACGAGATCCGCGTCACCCGCGACGGCTGGCGCGCGCGGTCCGGGCGCGTCGACGTCATGGTCGCGATGAACGCGGAGACCTATGCCCGCGACGTCCGTGAGGTCGAGCCGGGCGGCTGCCTGCTGTACGACTCGACCTGGCCGCGCAGCACGCTGCTAGCGCGCGACGACATCACGGTGCTGGGCGTGCCGTTCGCGCAGCTGTGCAACGAGCACTTCGAGGGCGCCCGGGCCCGGACGCTGATGAAGAACGTCATGTACGCTGGCACGCTGGCGGCGCTGCTGGACCTGGACCTCGAGGTCATCCGCGGGCTGCTGGCCGAGACCTTCGCGAAGAAGCCGGCGATGGTCGACGCCAACATGAAGGCGATCGACATCGGCTGGCGCTGGGCGCGCGACAATTTCGCCTGCCCGCTGCCGACCCGCGTCGAGCGGATGGACCGGACTCGCGGCCACGTGATGATCGACGGCAACACGGCGGCGGCGCTCGGCTGCATGTACGCCGGCGCGACGGTCGGCGCCTGGTACCCGATCACGCCCAGCACCTCGCTGATGGACGCCTTCCGCAGCTTCTGCGCGCGACACCGCGTCGACCGCGAGACCGGCCGCCGCGACTACGTCGTCGTGCAGGCC
>JBFGAO010000049.1:0-7513 GCA_041568095.1 Steroidobacteraceae bacterium
CGGTATCGCCGTCGTCGGGGAGGTTGCCGCTGCCGCTTCCGCTGCTGCCGCTGCCCGCCCGCTCGGCGCGCTCGCGTGCGATCGCTTCCTGCACGCCTCGCACTGCGGCGTCGAAGGTGCCGAAGGTCTCATCGAGGCGCCGGTCGATCGCCGCGCGCCGGTCGCCGCCACCGCTGCCGCCGGGCACGGCCGGCCCCCGGCCTGCGCCGCCACTGGTGCTGCCGGCCTGGCCACTGCCACTGCCGCCGCCTGCGCCGGCTTCGCGGACCGGGGCATTACCGCCGCTGCCGCCTCCACCCCCACCACCGGAGATGTCGATGCCGCCGCCGCCACCGGCCGTGCCGTCACCGGCCGCAGCGCCCTGCTGTCCGTCGCCGCCACCGCCTGCCGCGGAGCCACCTGACTGGGATTCATCGCCAACGCCGCCGGCGCCGCCGCCGCCAGCCTCCGAGCCCTCGGGACCCGACCCCGCGCTGCTCGCCTGCGTTCCACCCGCGCCGGCCTGGGCCTCGGCACCGTCGCCCTGCGCGCCGGTCTGTCCCGCAGAGCCCGCCTGCTGGCTGCCGGCGCTGCCGCCGCCGGACGTGGAACCCGCGCTGCCGGCGCTGCCGCCGCTCGCGCCGCCCGACTGGCCGGACTGCGTGCTGCCGGCGCTGCCGGAGCCGCTCTCGCTCCCGCCGGCGGAGCCGCCGCCGGCGGGTCCCGGCATCGGCAGGGGCACGCTGACGCCGCCGCCGCTGCCGGTGGTCGGGAAGCTGGACGGCGAGCCGCCGCCCTGGCTGCCACCGCCGGTGCTGCCGCCACCGCTGGAGCCGCCGCCGGAACTGCCGCCGCCACTGGAACCGCCGCCGGCGCTGCCACCACCGCTGGAACCGCCGCCCGCGCTACCGCCGCCCGAGGGCTGCGTCATCACCGACTGGGTCAGGCAGCCAGCCAGCAAAGCCGTCGCTGTCGCCAGCGCAAGCAATCGAATCAGCGGTTTCCGGTTCATGGTCGTCACTCCCGCCACCCAGCGGTCGGGGACAGCATCCACGGCCCCTTGGAATTGGAGGCGCGGGGCCCCCGATGGTTCACCCCGCGGCGCCGGCGGGCGGACTCAGCCACCCTCGCCCAGGGTCGAGGGGTCATCGCCGCGCAGGAAGGCGGTCAGCTGGGCCGCTAGCCGGTCGCAGGCGGTGCCGCGCACACGGGCAATGAACGGCAGCGGCACGACGACCCCGACCAGCGCCGAGGTCCCGGTGACGTTGGTGGACACCGAACCGGCGGTGCGCGCCGTGTTCAGGTCCCAGACCACGGCCTCGTAGTCCGACTCCTTCTCCCACCAGCCGAAGCCGATGCAGCCGCCGCCGCCCGGGCCGATGGTGCAGGTGATGCTGCCGCCGCTGTCGATCTCGCGGGTCGCGCCGTCGACCCAGATCAGGTAGCGCACGCCGCTCTCGGCGACGCGGCTCGCAACCGCATCGCGCGCCAGCAGCCGCGTGACGCCCTCCGGGCGCTGCGGCGCCGTCGACGGCTCCAGCCACGGGAACATCGAGTCGACGAAGGCATTGTTGTCGCGGACCTGGATCCCGGAGCCGCTGGCCATCTTCGCCGCGACGCAATCCATGAAGTCGTCCTCGGCGGTGATGCCCTCGACGTGCGGCTTCGCGAGCAGCACGACGGCTTCGTGCGCGGCGATCGACGTCGCCACGTTGCGGCTCTCCTCGAGGCGGGCCGTCATGCAGCCCGACAGCAGCAGCAGGCCGGTCAGCGCGGCGAACAGCAATGGCAATTTATTGTCACGGCACGGCATGGGACAGCTCCTTGCGTGCGTTGGACCGGCGCTCGGCAGGCACAGGACCTTTGGACCCGAGTATACGCCAGAGATTCCCCGCTCCCCGGTGCGCGGCTCACCACAGCGCCAGCTGGCCGGACGCGCCGGCCGGCGGCCGGAACAGGCCCGTCTCGAGCGGCTCGTCACGGCGGCCGGACAGTCCGTGCCGGCGGCAGGCAGCCTCGAAGCGGCGCCGCAGCAGCTCCGCCCAGGTCCCCTCGCCGCGCATCCGCACGCCGAAGCGCGGGTCGCTGTCGCGCCCGCCGCGCAATTCGCGGATGCGGCCGCGGACCTTGCCGGCGCGCTCCGGGTAATGTGCGTCCAGCCATTCGTAGAACAGCCCGCGCACCGGCCCCGGCAGGCGCAGCAATATGTAACTCGCGCTGCCCGCTCCGGCGCGCGCTCCTTCCTCGACAACGCACTCGAGCTCGTGGTCGTTGACGGCCGGGATCACCGGCGCATACATCAGCCCGACCGGCACGCCGGCCTCGGCGAGCCGCGCGATCGTCGCCAGCCGCGCACGCGGCGACGCGGCACGCGGTTCCATGCGCCGCTTCAGGTCGTCGTCCAGCGTCGTGACACTGACGTAGACGCGCACCAGGCGCTCGGCAGCGAGCCGCTGCAGCAGGTCCAGGTCGCGCAGCACCAGCGCGGACTTGGTCACGATGGTCAGCGGGTGGCGGCATTCCGCCAGCACTTCCAGCAGCGAGCGCGTGACGCCGAGGCGCCGCTCCAGCGGCTGGTAGGGATCCGTGTTGGCGCCGAAGCTGATCGGGCTCACGCGATAGCCGGGTCGCGCCAGTTCCTCGCGCAGCCGCGCCGCGGCGTCCGCCTTGAAGAACAGCCGCGTCTCGAAGTCCAGCCCGGGCGACAGGTTCACGTAGGCGTGGCTGGGCCGCGCGTAGCAGTACACGCAGCCGTGCTCGCAGCCGCGGTAGGGATTGATCGACTGCTCGAAGGGCACGTCCGGCGAGTCGTTGCGGCTGATGACCCGCCGCGCCGGCTCCGGCAGCGCCGTCGTCGCCAGCGGCGGCAAGGGCTCGTCGAGGCTGCCCCAGCCGTCGTCGACGGCGACCGCGACCCGCGACTCGTAGGCGCCGGCCGGGTTCGACACCGAGCCCCGGCCGGCGATGGGCTGCCTCGCTCGCGGTTCCGTCGGGGCCGTCATCCTGTATGGATATACAGGTCCGGATGGCCCCGGTCAACGCCGTTCAGTGTGGCTCAGGGTAGCGGTCGGCGCGGGCGGTGCCGCAGGGGTTCGGGAAGCGGTCCAGCCGCCACAGGGCCGGGAACCAGCGCGCCCAGAGCCCGGCGATCGCGACACTGGCGATGCCCCCGATGACGACTGCCGGCTTCAGGCCCCACCAGGCGGCGGTGATGCCGGACTCGAATTCGCCCAGCTCATTGGATGCGCCGATGAACACCGCATTGACCGCGCTGACGCGGCCGCGGATCTCGTCCGGCGTCTCGAGCTGCACCAGCATGTGGCGCACGTAGACACTGACCATGTCGGCGGCGCCGAGCACCGTCAGCGCGAGCAGCGACAGCAGGAAGTTGCCGGAGACGCCGAACACGACCGTCGCGACGCCGAACACCGCGACGCCCCAGATCATCCGCGGCCCGACCTGGCGCGCCAGCGGCCGCCAGGCGAAGGCCAGCGCCACGATGGCCGCGCCGACGCCGGGCGCCGCGCGCAGCCAGCCGAGGCCGTCGGGGCCGACGTCGAGCACGTCGCTGGCGTAGGCCGGCAGCAGCGCCGTCGCGCCGCCGAACAGCACCGCGAACAGGTCCAGCGACACGGCACCGAGGATGATCTTGCGCCGGTACACGAAGCGCAGCCCCTCGAGCAGCGTGTGCCAGCTGTCCGGCTCGCTGCCGCGCCGCGGCCGCGGCGCCTGCACGCCGATCATCAGCACGATTGCCAGCGCGATCATCACGGCGACGCTGCCGTAGACGACCTCGGGCCCGAGCAGGTACACGAGCCCGCCGATCGCCGGGCCGGCGATCACGGAAATCTGCCAGGTCGACGAGTTGACCGCGACGATGCGCCCGAACAGTGCCGGCGGCACGAGGTTCGGAAGCAGCGCCTGGCCGGCCGGCATCGCGAAGGCGCGCGCGGTGCCGAACAGCACCATGACCGCGAACACCGGCCAGGCCGCGTCCAGCCCCGACAACGTGAAGCCCAGCAGCAGCAGCGCGCAGACCAGCTCGAGTGCAAAGCAGCAGCACAGGATCAGCTGCCGGCGGTGCCGGTCGGCGACCTGGCCGGCCGGCAGCACGAGCACGACGAAGGGCAGGAACTGCGACAGCCCGATCAGGCCGAGGTCGAGCGGGTCGCGCGTGATCTCGTAGATCTGCCAGCCGACCGCGACGGTCTGCATCTGCACCGCGACCGACACCAGGATCCGCGCCGCGAAGAAGCGCAGCACGCCGGGGTAGGCCAGCAGCGTGCGCAGCTGGCGCGGGTCGTCGGCCGGCGTGTCCCCCGGCCCGGTCGTGTCAGCGCTCCGCGAGCAGCCGCAGCATGCGGCGCAGCGGCTCGGCCGCGCCCCACAGCAGCTGGTCGCCGACCGTGAATGCGGCGAGGTACTCGCCGCCCATCGCGAGCTTGCGCAGGCGCCCGACCGCGATCTCGAGCCGGCCGGTCACCGCTGCCGGCGTCAGGCCGGCCAGCGTCGCCTCGCGCTCGTTCGGCACGATCCGGACCCAGCGATGCGCTCCCGCCAGCATTGACTCGACCTCCGCCAGCGGCAGGTCGCGCTTCAGCTTCAGCGTCAGCGCCTGCGAGTGGCAGCGCAGTGCGCCGATGCGCACGCAGATTCCGTCGATCGGCACCGGCACTTTTGACAGGCCGAGGATCTTGTTGCCCTCGGCGCCAGCCTTGAATTCCTCGCGGCTGACGCCGTTGCCGAGGTCGCGGTCGATCCACGGCAGCAGGCTGCCCGCCAGCGGCTGGCCGAGGTGCCGGACCGGCATCGAGCCGTCGCGGAAGGAACCGGTGGCGGCACGCTCGACGTCCAGGATCGCGCTGGCGGGGTTGCCGAGCGGCCCGGCCGCGGCCGCGTGCATCCGGCCCATCTGCTCCAGCAGCTCGCGCATCTGCTGTGCGCCGGCCCCCGATGCCGCCTGGTAGGTCATCGCCGTGACCCACTCGACCAGGCCCTCGCGGAACAGGCCGGCCATCGCCATCAGCATCAGGCTCACGGTGCAGTTGCCGCCGATCCAGTTGCGCACGCCAGCCGCGAGGCCAGCGTCGATGACCGGCCGGTTGACCGGGTCGAGCACGATCACTGCGTCGTCGCGCAGGCGCAGCGTCGAGGCCGCGTCTATCCAGTGGCCCTGCCAGCCGGCGCGGCGCAGCCGCGGGTGCACGGCCTCCGTGTAGTCGCCGCCCTGGCAGGAGACGAGGATGTCGCAGGCGCCGAGCGCGTCGAGCTCGGTCGCGTTCGATACCAGCCGCCGGCCCAGGCCCACGTCCGGTGCCTCGGCGCCTGCCTGCGTCGTCGAGAAGAACAGCGGCTCGATGCGCGCGAAGTCGTCCTCTTCGCGCATCCGCTCGACCAGCACGGAGCCGACCATGCCGCGCCAGCCGATCAATCCCACGCGCTTCATTCGCCTGCGAGTCTCGTGTTGCAGCGCAAAGCGCGAACTATAGCCCGCCGGCTGCGCGAATGGGCGCCGGGCTGCGGCTCAGCGGCTTGCGACCAGGCCGGCCGGCACCAGATCCAGCAGCTCCTCGCCGGCGACGATGCCGGAGGCGGCCTCGATGTCCGGCGCGAAATGCCGGTCGTGCTCGTAGAACGGCACCTGCCGCCGCAGCAGCGCATGCGCGGCCTCCAGCGGCGCACTGGTCTGCAGCGGCCGGCGGAAGTCGATGCCCTGGGCGGCGGCCAGCAATTCGATCGCGACGATGCCGCGCGTGTTCGCCGCCATGGTCGCGAGCCGCCGCGCCGCGAAGGTTGACATGCTGACGTGGTCTTCCTGGTTGGCCGAGGTCGGCAGGCTGTCCACCGAGGCCGGGTGTGCGAGCGACTTGTTCTCCGACGCGAGCGCCGCGGCCGTCACCTGCGCCAGCATGAAGCCCGAGTTCAGGCCGCCCTGCCGGACCAGGAAGGGCGGCAGCTGGCTGAGGCCGTCGTCGATCAGCATCGCGATGCGCCGCTCGGAAAGGGCACCGATCTCGGCGATCGCGAGCGCCAGGTTGTCGGCCGCGAACGCGACCGGCTCGGCGTGGAAGTTGCCGCCGGAGATCACGTCACCGTCGGCGCCGAACACCAGCGGGTTGTCGGACACGCCGTTGGCCTCGATGCCGAGCACGCGCCCGGCGTCGAGCATCTGCTGCAGGCAGGCCCCGGCGACCTGCGGCTGGCAGCGCAGCGAGTACGGATCCTGGACGCGGTCGCAGTTCAGGTGCGACTGGCCGATCTCGCTCTCGGTCAGCACCGCGCGGTACGCCGCCGCGACCGCGAGCTGCGCCGGCAGGCCGCGCGCCTCGTGGATGCGCGCGTCGAAGGGCGCACGGCTGCCGAGCGCGGCGTCGACCGACATCGCGCCGGTCACGACCGACGCGAGCAGCAGGTCCTCGGCGGCGAACAGGCCCTCCAGCGCCAGCGCCGTCGACACCTGCGTGCCGTTCAAGAGCGCGAGGCCCTCCTTGGGGCCCAGCTGCAGCGGCTCGATGCCCGCGGCGGCGAGCGCCCCGGCGGAGTCGCACTCGCGCCCGCCGACCCGCACGCGGCCTTCGCCGATCAGTGCCAGCGACAGGTGCGCGAGCGGTGCGAGGTCGCCCGACGCACCGACCGAGCCCTGCGAGGGCACCAGCGGGTGGATGCCGGCGTTGACCAGCGCGAGCAGGCGCTCGACGACGGCCGGGCGGACGCCCGAATAGCCGCGCGCGAGGCTCGCGGCCTTCAGCACCATCGCGAGGCGCACGGTCGAGTCCGCCAGCGGCGTGCCGACGCCGGCCGCGTGCGAGCGGACGATGTACAGCTGCAGCGTCGCAAGCTCTTCCCCGGAGATCCGCGCCCGCGCGAGCTTGCCGAAGCCGGTGTTGATGCCGTACAGCGCCTCGCCCTTCGCGAGCCGTGCGCGCACCGCCTCGAGCGAGGCCTCGACCGCGGCCTGCCAGCCGCCGGCGAGCTCGATGCGGTCGCTGCCGCGCGCGATCCGGCGCAGCGCGGAGAGCGGGATCGAGCCGGGCGTCAGGGTCAGCGTCGCCATCAGCGCAGCGACGGCAGGTCGAGGCCCTGCCCCTGCGCGCAGGCGATCGCGCGCTCGTAGCCCGCATCGGCGTGGCGCATCACGCCGCTGGCCGGGTCATTCCACAGCACGCGCCCGATGCGCCTGGCCGCGGCCTCGGTGCCGTCGCAGACGATCACGAGCCCCGCGTGCTGCGAGTAACCCATGCCGACGCCGCCGCCGTGGTGGATCGACACCCAGGTCGCGCCGCCGGCGGTGGACAGCAGCGCATTCAGGAAGGCCCAGTCGGAGACCGCATCCGAGCCGTCCTGCATGCCCTCGGTCTCGCGGTTCGGGCTCGCGACCGAGCCCGAGTCGAGGTGATCGCGGCCGATGACCACCGGCGCCCGAAGCTCGCCGGTGCGCACCATCTCGTTGAATGCGAGGCCGAGGCGATCGCGGTCACCGAGACCCACCCAGCAGATCCGGGCCGGCAACCCCTGGAACTTGATCCGGGCCCGC
>JBFGAO010000050.1:0-7276 GCA_041568095.1 Steroidobacteraceae bacterium
CGCAGCCGGTGCTGCCGGGCAGGTCGTTGCGGTCAGCGAATACAGCGACTACCCGCCGGCGGCACGGGAGCTGCCGCGCATCGGCGACGCGTTCCGGCTCGACTGGGAGCGCATCGTCGCGCTGGCGCCGACCGTTGCCGTCGTCTGGGAGACGGGCACGCCTGCCGGCGTCGCCGAGCGGCTGCAGCAACTCGGCATCCGCGTCGTCGCGATCCCGACGCGCCGGCTTGACGACATCGCGCTCGCGCTGGAGACGCTCGGGTCACTGGCCGGCACGCCGGACACGGCCGCGGCCGCGGCGCGCGATTACCGCGCCGCGCTGGAGCGGCTGCGCGCCGGCTACAGCGACCGCGAACCGCTGCCCGTATTCGTGATGATCGACGACGCGCCGCTGTACACGGTCGGCGGCAGCCACCTGATCAGCGAGATCGTCGGGCTCTGCGGCGGGCGCAATATCTTCGGCGAGTCGGCCGCGCCCGCGCTGCCCGTCGACCTGGAAGCCGTGCTGGTGCGCGCGCCGCGGGTGATCCTGTCGACCGACGACGGCGACCCGGCGGCGTACTGGTCCCGCTTCGCCGGGCTCGAGGCAGTCGCAAGCGGCGCCGTGTACCGTGCGCCGGCCGACCTGCTCGCGCGGCCCAGCCCGCGCCTGGCCGACGGTGCCGCCGAGGTCTGCCGGCTGCTGGACGAGGCACGCGCGGCAGGCGGCTGAGGCCGGTCAGCTTCGCTCGTGCTTCCAGAGCACCTCGCTGCCGGACTCGTGCCGCGCCAGCACGCGCGCGGCCACGAACAGCAGGTCCGACAGCCGGTTCAGGTAGCGCATCGGTTGCGGCGCGACCGCGGTCTCGTCCTCGCGGGCGAGGGTCCAGCAGCGGCGCTCGGCGCGCCGACAGATTGCACGCGCGACATGGCAGGCCGCGGCAGCCGGCCCGCCGCCGGGCAGGATGAACTCCTTCAGCGGCGGCAGGTCCTCGTTGAGGCGGTCGAGCGCCTGCTCGAGGCGGGCGACGTGCTCGTCGCCGATCGCGCGATGGCCGGGGATGCACAGCTCGCCGCCGAGGTCGAACAGCTCGTGCTGGATGCCGGTCAGCAGCCCGCGGATCCCGTCGGGCAACCCGGGCACCGCGAGCACGACGCCAAGCGCGCTGTTGCACTCGTCCACGGTCCCGTAAGCCTCGACGCGGGGATGGTCCTTCGGCACGCGGCTGCCGTCGCCGAGCCCGGTCGTGCCATCGTCGCCGGTGCGCGTGTAGATCTTCGACAGGCGGTTGCCCATGGCGCCTCCTCAGCGGAACTCGTGCCGCAGCGCGAGGAACAGGCTGCGGCCCATCGTGTTGAAGCCGCGTGCCAGCTCGTAGTCCTCGTCGGCGAGGTTCTCGATGCGCGCCAGCATAGTCCAGCGCGGCGCCAGTTCAATGCGTGCCGAGGCCGAGGCCAGCCAATAGGCCGGCAGCACGGCCGGCGCCGGGAAACCGAAGTCGCGGCGCGAACCCGCGTACAGCAGGTCCAGCGACAGCTCGTGGGGACCGATCCGGCGCTGCAGCCCGAGGCCCAGGTTCTCGCGGGCGCGGCGCAGCAGCCGGGTGCCGCCCGACAGGTCCTCCGGATCCTGCCAGGTCGCGGACGCGCGCGCCGACCAGTCCTCGCCGTCGTAGCGCCAGCCGGCCTCGACGCCGCGGATGCGGGCGCGCTCGACGTTGCGGTTCTCGCCCTCGAAGGTCGCGAAGTCGCTGACGATGAACTGGATCAGCTCGTCGATGTCGTTGTCGAACAGCACCAGCGACCAGCGGTGCGCGCCGGCGCGGTGCCGCAGGCCCAGCTCGACGCTGCGCGAGCGCTCGGGCGCCAGCGCCGGGTTGCCGCCGTAGCCGTAGAGGTCCGTCGCGTCGGGCGCCCGGAAGGCCGTGCCGGCGGCGAGCGTCAGAAGCGTGGCGTCGGTGAGCGCGAGGCCGTACTCCGCGTTCCAGGTGAAGTGGCTGCCGAAGGCCTCGTGATCGGTGTAGCCGGTGGCCAGCAGCAGGCGATGGCGCCCCCAGGCGGCCTGGTCCTGCAGGTAGAACTGGTGCGTGTCGGTGGCCGCATCGTAGCCGAGGCCGAAGGACTCCGAGGCCGCGTCCTCGCGCTGCAGCAGCAGCCCGGCCGTCAGCGCATGGTGCTCGCCGGCGGCGATGTCGTTCTGCCAGTCGAGCTGCCAGCGCCGCGTGTGCAGGAAGTCCGGCGACTGGTTCTGCTCGAGCCGGTCGCGGGCGTGGCCGGCGGTGATGCGCGTCTGCCAGCCCGGCGCAGGCCGCCACTTCGCATGCACTGCGAGCGCCGCGTTTTCGAAGTCCTGGTCCACCGGCGTCACGAAGAAGTCCGAGTACTCGGTATTGCCGGCAGCCAGCCAGGCCCGCGCACCCAGTTCGACGCCGCCCGCCTCGCCGCGCAGCGACGCCGTCAGCGAACGGTTGCGGTAGCCGCGATCGGTCGCGTCGCCTGCGCGCGTCGGGAAGCCGCCGCTGTCCAGCGAGGACAGCCCCAGCGAGGCGGCAGCACGCTCCCCTGCGAGAGTCGCGGTCAGCGCCGCGCTCTGCGTGTCGTAGCGGCCGCCGCCGACCTGGACCGCCGCGCTGCTCGCCTGGCCGCGGCGCGTGATGACGTTGACGACGCCGCCCAGCGCATCCGAGCCGTACAGCGACGAGCGCGGGCCCTTGACGATCTCGATCCGCTCGACGAGCTCCGGCGCGATGTTCTGGATCGCCGCGACGCCGATCGTGCCCGGGTTGATGCGCAGGCCGTCCACGAGCACCAGCACGTGGTTCGATTCCGTGCCGCGCAGGAACAGCGAGGTCTGCTGTCCCGGGCCGCCGAGGCGCGCGACCTCGACGCCGGCGCGCAGCCGCAATGCCGCAGCGAGGTCAGCTCCGGGCAGCCTTGCGAGCTCGGCGGCGTCAATGACCTCGACGCTCGCGAGCGTGGCATCCAGCGTCGCGGCACTGCGGGTCGCTGTGACCTGCACGGGGTCGAGCTGCGGCTGGGCGCCTGCCGCCGTGGCGCAGGCCAGGGCACAGAGACTGGCGAAAATCCTGGTCACGGCCGGGCTCCTCCCGAGCGGTCGTTGGGTCACGCCGGCAGGGAAGGCTGGGAGGGAAGGCAGCAGGCCCGCCGTCCGTCGCCCGCCGCGACCGGCTCAAGCGACAGGCCGGTCTCCGGACTCACGGCGGGACTCGCGGTCCTGGCGCGTCGCCTTCCCGCCGGTCGGGGCCGGCAGTGGCTGCAGGCGGGGCCTGCGTGACGCGCGTTGCGCCGTTCACCGTTGCGGGGGCAGTGCCGGGATTGCGAGGGTCTCGCGCACCGGCTTCCCGTTTGGCCCGGTCATCCCGGGTCACCTGTCGTCCGCGGCAATGTAGGCAGCGCCCCGCGCCGGGTCAAGCCGACATTGACGGGGACCGGCGCGGCCCGCAGTCTGCGGCCTCCATTGCCAGGGGATTCGCGATGCCGCTGTCTGCCCAGCTCGATGCCGCGATGGCCGCCGCCGCAGCAGCCGGCGACGTGATCCGGCGCAGCTACGGGCAACGGCTGGCGGTGCGCGTCAAGCAGGACCGGTCGCCGGTCACCGAGGCCGACGTCGCGGCCGAGCGGGCAATCCGGGAAGTGCTGGCGCAGCGCTTTCCCGACTACGGCTTCTACGGCGAGGAGACCGGCGCCGAGGGCCTGCAGGCCGAGTACCTGTGGCTCGTGGATCCGATCGACGGCACGCAGGCCTTCGTGCGCGAGTACCCGATGTTCTCGACGCAGATCGCGCTGATGCACCGCGGCCGGCTGGTGCTGGGCGTGTCCGCCGCACAGGTCTACGGCGAGACGGCCTGGGCCGAGCGCGGCGCAGGCGCCTTCCTCGACGGCCGGCGCCTCGCCGTCAGCGATGTCGCGACGCTGCCGGAGGCGGCGGTATCGACCGGCAACCTGCGCACGCTGGCCCGGGGGCCGCGCTGGCAGTCCTGGGGCCAGGTCGTGTCGACCGTCAGCCGGATCCGCGGCTACGGCGATTTCCTGCAGTACCACCTGCTGGCAGGGGGGAAGATCGACGCGGTCGTCGAGTCGGACGTGAACATCCTCGACATTGCGGCACTGGCGGTGATCGTCGAGGAGGCGGGCGGCCGCTTCACGGACCTGGACGGGGCCGCGCTGACGCTGGAGACGACCTCGGTGCTGGCCAGCAACGGGCGCCTGCACGAGCCGCTGCTCGCAGCACTGGCCGGCTGAGTCAGGCCTCGACGAACACTCGTCGGCCGCGCCAGGCCACTTCCTCGACCGGCACGCCGTAGAGACCGGACAGGTTCGCAGCGCTCAGCGTCTGTGCGGCGTCGCCGTAGCGCCAGCGGCCGTCGCCGTACAGCAGCAGCACCCGGTCCGCGCAGCGCGCCGCGAGCGTCGCATCGTGCAGCGTCGCGAGCACCAGCCGGCCGGCATCGGCCTGCCTGCGGAACACTGTCATTGCCTCGGAGCGGTGCTGCGGGTCGAGGTGGTTGACCGGTTCATCGAGCAGGCAAGCCGACGCATCCTGCGCCAGCAGTGTCGCGATCGCGAGGCGCCGCCGCTCGCCGCCCGACAGCGTCGCGACCGCGCGATCCTCCAGCCCGGTCAGCCCGACCTCCGCGAGCGCCCTGCGGGCGCAGGCATGGTCCTCCGCGCCTTCCCATTGCCAGAAGGGCAGGTGCGGGTGGCGCCCGATCAACGCAGTGTCGATCACGGTCGAAGGGAAGGGATCCTCGGTCGTCTGGGGCAGCAGCGACAGGCGCCGCGCGCGCTCAGGGCCAGGCCAGTCGCCGACCGGGCGTCCGTCGAGCAGGACCTCGCCGGCGGCCGGCGCGCGCAGGCCGGCCAGCGTGTGCAGGGTCAGCGTCTTGCCGACGCCATTGGGGCCCAGCACGGCGACGAACTCGCCGCCGCGGGCCTCGAAGTCCAGGTTCTCGACCAGCCGGCGGCCGGCGACTGACACGGACAAGGAGCGGCACTGCAGCCGCGTCGCGGGCGCGCTCAGGGCTGCAGTCGCTGGTGATGCCATGACTGGGCGCGGAACTGGCCCTCGCCGACGGCGACGAGCTCGCGATTCCAGCGGGCGCGGTCGTGCAGGCGATGCTCACCCTCGACCCACATCTCGACGGACCGGGCCCACAGCCGGTAGCCGCCCCAGGCCGGCGGTCGCGGCAGCTGCAGCCCCGGCTCCTCGTCGTCGTCGGGCGCGGCGAGCGGATCCGGTGCGCCGAAACGCTCGGCGACATCGCGCAGCTGCTGGATCAGCGCCGGGCGCGAGCCGATCGGCGCGCTCTGCTGGCTGGCCCAGGCAGCGAGACGGCTGCGCCAGGGCCGGCTCGCGAAGTAATCGTCGCTCTCGGCGGCCGGCGAGCGCGTGACCGGGCCCTCGACGCGCAGCTGCCGGCGCAGCCCGTCCCAGTGGAACACGACGGCGCCGACCGGCTGGCCGTCGAGGTCGCGACCCTTCTGGGAATCGTAGTTCGTGTAGAAGACCAGGTAGCCGGGCTCCGGCACGATTTCCTTGCACAGCACGATCCGCACGCTCGGGCGTCCGGTGGCGTCGACGGTGGCCAGCGCCATCGAGTTGGGGTTGCGCTGGACCTGCTCGTCGAAGGCCTGGCGCAGCCAGGTGGATGCCAGCGGCATCGGGTCGGTCGGCAGCGGGTCGGGCAGGGCCTGCGGGGGCGGGTGCATGGCCCGATGGTAGCGGCGCAGCCACCCCCCGTCACGCTAGCCGCCGCCGCGCTGCGGCGTGTAACGTGCGCACGCCATGCGCTCCATCACGGTCAACGGCTGCCAGCTCGCCTGCCTCGAGGCCGGTGCCGGCGACCCGCTGCTGCTCGTGCACGGGCTCGGCGGCAGCGGCGACGACTGGCGGCGACAGCTGCGCGAGTTCTCGGCGCATTACCGCGTGATCGTGCCGGACCTGCGCGGCTTCGGCGCCAGCGAGCGCCGCGAGCCGTTCACGATCCAGCAGCACGCCCGCGACATGCAGGCGCTGCTCGACGAGCTCGGCGTCGCGCGCGTGCACGTCGTCGGCCTGTCGATGGGCGGCGCGGTGTCGCTGGAGCTCGCGCTGCGCGCGCCGGCGCGCGTCGGCGCGCTGGTGCTCGTCAACACCGCGCCGGGCTTCACGCTGACCAGCTGGCAGCGCAAGCGCATGGCCTGGCTGCGCGTCGTGATCGCGCTGCTGCTCGGCGTCGGCGGTGTCGCCCGCGTGTTCGGCCGCAAGGCCTTTCCCGGCCGCCGCCACGGCCGGTTGCTGAAGCGCTACCTGGCGCGCGCCAGCCACACCAGTCGCTGGACCTACCTGGCGACGCTGCGTGCGTTGACGCGCTGGAATGCCGAGGAACGCCTGACCGAAGTGTCCGTGCCGACCCTGGTGCTGGGCGCCGAGCACGACTACACGAGCAGCGAGGAGAAGCGGCGCTGGGCGTCACGGATCCCCGGCGCCCGCTTCGTCGAGATCCCGCGCAGCCGGCACCACTCCCAGCTGGACTCGCCGCGTCGCTTCAACGCCGAGGTGCTGACTTTCCTCGAAAAACAGCGATTTGCGGGTTAAGCGGCTATTCAGCTTCGGGGGCGGACACTGATGCCGTGCACCCTGAGGAGTAGCCATCATGCGCAAGAGCATCTGGATTGCGGCAGCCGCAGCGGTGCTGCTGGGCGGACCGGTGCTGGCGGACGACGACCGCTGGGACCGCGATCGCGATCGCCATGAGGACCGCTACGAGCGGGACGACGACCGCCAACATGATCGGCACGACCGTCGCCACCGCTACGAACGACACCATGACCGCGACCGCAAGCACGACAAGCGTCGGCATCAGCGGCATCGCGATCGCTACGACTACGGTCGCTACGATCGGCACTACTACGATCGCAGCCGGTACAGCTTCGGCTTCGACTACGGCTGGCGCCACACGCCGCCTTACCGCTATCGCGGCGACCGGGGCTACCGCCGCGGCTACGAGATCGGCTGGCGCGATTCGGTCCAGCACTGCCGCCACCCGCGGCGCCACGAGCGCTGGCACCATGATCACCGCGGCGGCTTCGGCTACAGGGCGGGCTACGAGGCCGGCTGGCGGGATGCGGAGCGGCGCTGCCACAGCCGCTGGCGCGATGGCCGCTGGCACCGCGATCATCGCGGCCACTGGTACTTCTCGCTGATCGTCGACGACGACGGCTACGGCGACCCGCACTACCGTTACTCGATCGGCATCGGCAATTGATCGGGCGACAGTCGGGCCGCCCGCCCCCC
>JBFGAO010000051.1:0-7170 GCA_041568095.1 Steroidobacteraceae bacterium
CGGCGCGCCGCGCACGGCGCGCAGGTCGTTCAGCAGCGGCAGCAGCACCAGCGCCAGGTCACGCCCGCCACCGAGCACCCGCTCGAGGTAGGTCGGCAGCTGCACGCTGGCCCGCAGCAGCGCATCGAGCCCCTCGGAAACCTGGCGGGCATCCGGCTGCTGGCTGCTGCCGAGCCAGCGCGCCGTGTGCTCCATCTCCTCGGCAAGCAGCGCAGCGCCATAGACTTCGACGACGCGCAGCACGCCGCGTGCGTCGTGCAGCAGCGCCGCGCAGTTCACGAGCGGGCTGCGGTCGTCCGGGGCGTCGGCGCAGGCCTCGAGCGCTACGCGGACCTCGTTCAGCGTCGCGTTCAGCTCGCGCGCGACGAGGTGCAGCGCCTGCTCGTTGACCGAGGGGAAGTCGGCCACGGGCGCTCAGCCCCCGACGCCGGCGCGCCGCGGCTCGCCGGCAGGCTCCGTGGGCGCCGCTGGCTTGTCGGCGTCGCCGGCCCGCGCCGCGCGGCGCGCCGCGGCCGGCAGCTCCTGCGGCAACCGGAAGCCGGCCACGGACTGGCGCAGCTGCGCCGACAGCTCGGCGAGGCGGCCGATCGCGTTCGACGTCGCGCTGGTGTTGTCGGCGGTCTGCTGGCTGATCTCCCGCAGCACCTGCATCGTCCGCGAGATGTGTCCCGAGGTGGCGGCTTGCTGCCGCGCGCTGGCCGAGATGTTCTGCACGAGCTGTGCGATCTGGTTCGAGACGTCCTCGATCTCGTTCAGCGCGGCGCCGGCGTTCTCGGCCAGCAGCGCACCGCCGACGACGTCGGTCGTCGTCCGCTCCATCGACACGACGGCCTCGTTGGTGTCGGTCTGGATCGTCCGGACCAGCACTTCGATCTGGCGCGTCGCGTGGCCCGCCCGCTCGGCGAGGCGCTGCACCTCGTCCGCGACGACGGCAAAGCCGCGGCCAGACTCGCCGGCCATCGAGGCCTGGATCGACGCATTCAGCGCCAGGATGTTGGTCTGCTCGGCGATGTCGTTGATCAGCTCGACGATGTTGCCGATCTCCTGCGAGCTCTCGCCGAGCCGCTTGATCCGCTTCGAGGTGTCCTGGATGTTCTCGCGGATCGTGTTCATGCCGTCGATCGTCCGGCGCACGGCGTCGCCGCCCTTGTGCGCGACGTCGACGGCGTGGCGCGCGACATCCGAGGAGCGCTCGGCATTGCCGGACACCTCCTCGATCGAGGTCGCCATGCCGCCGACCGCGTCGGTCGCCGCCGCAACCTGCCGCGACTGCGCGACACTGGCCTTGGCGAGGTGGCCGGCCGCCGCCTGCGTCTGGCGGGCCGCCGCGTCCAGCTGTACGGCCGTCTCGTTGATCGTCGCGACCAGCTCGCGCAGCGCCTCGATCGCGTAATTGACCGAGTCGGCGATCGCGCCGGTGATGTCGTCGGTGACGGTCGCCTGCACCGTCAGGTCGCCGTCGGCAAGGCTCGACATCTCGTCGAGCAGCCTGAGGATCGCCTCCTGGTTGCGGCGGTTGCGCTGCGACTCGAGTTCGGCGGCGCGGCGCAGGCCGGCGGCCGACACCCACGCGAACAGCGCGCCGGCGAATGCCAGCGCCGCCAGCAGCGCCGCGGCCAGCGCAGGCCACGGTCCCGCGAAAAGGGCCGGCGGCGCGTCCCGCAGCACCGGGCGGGCGAGCCGATCCGACAGTGCCGCACCGTCCTCGGCCAGCGCTGCGGCGGCCCGCTGTGCGGTCGCCAGCCGGCTGGCCCGTTCCAGCGTCCCGCGCAGCTGCAGCTCGTAGGCGGCGAAGGCGTCGCGGGCCTCGGCAAGCCGCCGGGCCGCCTCGCCCGCCAGCGCCGGCGTGCCGCTGCCCTGGTCCTCGCCGGCCAGCCCGGCGAGGAACTGCCCCAGCAGGGCACTGCCCTCGCTCAGGCGTCGCGCGATCGCTGCGCTGTCGGCCGGCGCCGTCGCCAGCTGCTGCAGGTCGTCGCCGGCACGCTGCGCGACGGATTCGAAGCGCGGCAGCGCGCGCAGCGCGGCCGCGCCACCCGGCGCGGACACGGCATTGCCGGTCGCCGCGAGCACGCGTCCCAGCGCGGTGCGCGCCTCCTCGGACCAGGTCCGCAACTCGGTCGTTGCGGCGCGCGCAGCCAGGACCTGGTTCGACTGCTCCAGCAGCGTGCCCCAGCGCGGCTCGCCGCCCAGCCGCTGCGCGCTCGGGCTCGACAGTGCCGCAAACGGCGCCCGGCCCGCCTCGATCTCGGCCAGCACCGCCTGCAGCCGGTCTCGTGACCCGGCGAGGCGCGCGAAAGCCGCATCGTCACCCTGGCCCGCGGCGGCGGCCTGGCTCGGCAAGGCCGTCGCCAGCACGGTCAGCTCCGACAGGTGGCGCTGGTAGATGCGCTCCTGCTGCTGCGCGCGTGCGCCGAGCAGCACGAGGCCGGCCGCCAGCAGCGCCAGCAGCAGGCCGCTCCACAGCATGACCGGCATCAGCCGGGCTGCCCCCGCCTTCTCAGGCATGTTGGCCATGCGCTCGCTCCCCTGCCACGCTCCGCATCAGGTCGATCCCTGCAGGAAGGCAGGACTTTCGACCAGCTTCCGCAGGCTAAGTATGGGCCAGGCCTCGCTGCCGCGCCTGAACGATCCGGCGAGATAATGCTCGCAGCGGATCAGCGTCGGCGGCGCCTCGGCATTGAACTCGCGCTCGGCGAAGCGCCGGAAGCCCAGCACTTCGTCGACGACCAGCCCGGCCGGGATGTCGCGGTGGTTGACGACGATGACCCGCGTGTTGCGGCCGGACGCGGATTCGCCGCTGCCCAGGTACTGCTTCAGGTCAATGACCGGCAGCAGCTGGCCGCGCACGTTGGCGAGCCCGCGGATCCACGGGCGCGCGCCCGGCACCCGCGTGATCGGCGCCGGCACGCCCATCACCTCGCGCGCCTCGTCACGTGCGACCAGGAAGGTCTCGCCGCCCATCCGGAACGCGACGCCGATCCAGTCCTGGCTCGCCGTGCCGTCGCGTGCGCCGGCCGCCGCCGCGCGTGCGCGCTGCTCGAGCGCCAGCAGCAGCTCGAACGGCCGGTCACGCAGTTCTCTGAAGCTCGTTGCAGGCTGCATCCGGTCAGCCTGTCAGCAGCGCGGCCTGTGCCTTCTCCACGAGCTGCGCCGGCTTGACCGGCTTGACGAGGAAGTCGACCGCTCCCTGTCGCATGCCCCACACACGGTCGCTCTCCTGGCTCTTGCTCGAGACCATGATCACCGGGATCGACCGCGTGTCCGGGTCGCTGGCCAGCGCCCGCGTCGCCCGGAAGCCGTCGACCCCCGGCATCACGATGTCCATCAGGATCAGGTCGGGACGCATCTCGCGGGCCTTGCGGATGGCCTCGGCGCCGTCGGCCGCCGCCTCGGTCCGGTAGCCGTGGCTCTCCAGCAGCCGGCGCATCTGGTACACCTCGGTCGGCGAGTCGTCGACTATCAGGATCAGCGCCATGTGCCTGGCCTCCGCCGCCCGGTTCACCGGTTCACGTGCTGCTCGATGGCCGACAGCAGCTCGTCACGGGTGAAGGGCTTGGTCAGGTAATGCTCCGAGCCGACGATCCGGCCGCGGGCCCGGTCGAACAGGCCGTCCTTGCTGGACAGCATGATGACCGGTATCGATCGAAAAACCTTGTTGTGCTTGATCAGCGAGCAGGTCTGGTAGCCGTCGAGTCGCGGCATCATGATGTCCACGAACACGACATCGGGCTGGTGATCGGCGATCTTCGACAGTGCGTCGAAGCCGTCCACGGCCGTGAAGACCTCGCAGCCCTCCTTGGCCAGCAGCGTCTCGGCCGTGCGCCGGATCGTCTTGCTGTCGTCGATGACGAGCACCTTGAGCCCGTTCAGCCGGTGTCCGTTGTCGACGGCTGCGGCACTTTCCATGGGGTACCTCCGGCTCCGGCGCGGTTCCGGCCGGGCGCTGTGATGCTGGCCTGAAGGCGCCCTCGGTCTCGTCGCCGGAGCGGCCTCCTTTTAACATATCGGTCCACCACCCGCCACGGCGCCAGGGGCCCCGGCGGCGGGCGGTTGCGACCGGTCACAGGTGTACTATGACAAGCCCCCCTAGCGGGCACGACCCGCGTCACATTCCCGTCATTCTGCCGGAGCCCGCCTGATGCCCGACCGCCCCAGCCTCGCCGTGCTGATGGATCCGGTCGCGACGATCAAGCCGGCCAAGGACTCGACGATCGCGATGCTGGGCGCCGCGGCCAGGCGCGGCTGCGATACCTGGTACTTCGAGCAGCACGACCTCTCGGTCCGTGACGGCCGCGCCATCGCGCGGCTGCGCCCGATCGAGCTGACCGGCAACGACGGCGCCGACTGGTGCCGGCTCGGCGAGCCGGTCACGCGGCCGCTGGCCGGCCTCGGCGCGGTGCTGATGCGCAAGGACCCGCCGTTCGACACCGAGTACATCTACACGACCTACCTGCTGGAACGGGCCGAGGCCGAGGGCGTGCCGGTGTTCAACCGGCCGCAGGGGCTGCGCGACATGAACGAGAAGGTCTACACGGCCTGGTTTCCGGACTGCTGCGCGCCAACGCTGATCACGCGCGACATGGACGGCATGGCCGCGTTCCTCGCCGAGCACGGCCGCGTCGTCTGCAAGCCGCTGCACGGCATGGGCGGGCGCTCGATCTTCGTGCTCGACGGCCGCGACCGCAATGCGCGGGTCGTGTTCGAGACGCTGACCGAGTACGGCAGCCGCTACGCGATCGCGCAGCGCTACCTTCCGGAGATCTCGACCACCGGCGACACGCGCATCCTGCTGGTCGACGGCGAGCCGGTGCCCTGGGCGCTGGCGCGGATCCCGACCGGCAGCGATCACCGCGGCAATCTCGCGGCCGGCGCCAGGGGCGTTGCGCGGCCGCTGGACGACCGCGATCGCTGGCTCAGCTCGCGGATCGGGCCGGTCATGCGCGAGCACGGCATGCTGTTCGTCGGCCTCGACGTCATCGGCGGCTACGTGACCGAGATCAACGTGACCAGTCCGACCGGGATCCGCGAGCTGGAGGCGCAGCAGCCGCTCGACATCGCCGGCCAGCTGATCGACGCCGTGCTCAAGCGGGCGCGAGCCGCATGAATGCCGATGCCGACATCCCGGTCCCGGGCGCCAGCGCCGACGACCGGCTGCTGGTGACGCTGGTGCTGGCCGGCCTGTTCCACCTGATCGTGATCCTCGGCGTCACCTTCGCCGCACCCGACCCGGATCCCGGCATCGTGCCGACGCTCGAGGTGCTGCTGGTCGGCGACCGCGTGCCCGACACGCCGCGCAACGACGAGGCCGCCTACCTCGCGCAGCGCAGCCAGCAGGGCCGCGGCAACACCGCGGATCGGATGACCAACGTGCCGCCGGCCGAGAACGCGCCGCTCAGCCAGCCCGGCGAGGCCGAGGGCGACCTCGCGTCGCCGTCGATGGCGGGACCGGCAGGCGGCGACGAGAGCGTGCTCGCGGCCGCGCCGGGGCGCGCCGCGCGCTACCTCGCCGACGCTGCCGACCCGGCCGCGACGGTCGCGACGCTGCCGCGCCAGCTGCGGGCCGGCGAGCAGACGCTGCTGCCGGCCACCGGCGAGGACGCCGAGCTGCGGCTGCGCGGCCCGCAGCAGCGGCACCTGCACGTCACCGCGAGCACCCGCGAGGCCGCGACGGCGGTCTACCGCGATGCGTGGAAGCGGCGCGTCGAGCGCGTCGGCACGCTGAACTTCCCCAACGAGGCCCGGCGCCGGCAATTGAGCGGCAATCCCGTCATCGAGGTCGTGATGTCGTCCGGCGGGCGGTTGCTGAGCGCCCGCGTGCGGCGCACCAGCGGCCATGCCGAACTCGACCAGGCCGCGCTCGCAATCCTGCGACTCGCGGCGCCCTTCGACGCGTTTCCCGGCGAGCTGGCGGCGCGCTACGACACGATCGGCTGGGCCGACGAGTGGCAGTTCGTCGGCGGACGGCTGACCGGCACCGCCGCCGAGCCGGCCGCGCGAGCGCGCTGACGCGCGCCGGCGCTTTGACCGGGGTCGTGCAGCGGCCGATACTAGGCCCATGGCGGACGGCGCCTACCTGACCAACCAGCTGCTGATCGCGATGCCGGCGCTCGCGGACCCGAACTTCGCGCAGAGCGTGACGCTGATCTGCGAGCACACCGAGCGCGGCGCGCTCGGCATCATGATCAACCGCCCGCTCGACATGAAGATGGCCGAGGTGCTCGAGCAGCTGTCGCTGACGACCGAGGATCCGCGCCTGCTCGAGATGCCGGTGCTGCGCGGCGGGCCGGTGCAGGTCGACCGCGGCTTCGTGCTGCACCCGCCCTGCGAGCGCAACTGGGATTCCACGCTGCCGGTGTCCGATACGCTGCACGTGACGACCTCGCGCGACGTGCTCGCCGCGATGGCGCAGCGCGAGGGGCCGAGCCGCGCCGTCATCGCGCTCGGCTACGCGGGCTGGGACGCCGGCCAGCTCGAGGACGAGCTCAGGCAGAACGCCTGGCTCAACGTCGCCTGCGACGAGGAGATCCTGTTCGACCTGCCATTCGAGCAGCGCTGGCACGCGGCCGCGCGGCTGCTTGGCGTCGACCTGAGCCGGATCAGCCACGTCTCCGGGCGCGCCTGACGGATGCCCGCGCCGGCCGCGCGGACGGTGCTCGCCTTCGACTACGGATTGCGGCGCATCGGCGTCGCCGTCGGCAACACGCTGACCGGCACGGCCGAGGCGCTCGCGATCATCGCGGCGCAGGACGGCGAGCCGGACTGGGTCGCGCTCGACCGCTGCATCGCCGAGTGGCGGCCGGCCGCGATCGTCGCAGGGGTTCCCTATAATACGGCCGGCAGCAGCGGCGCCAGCCTGACGGCTGCGGCGCTCGCGTTCGCCGCGCAGCTCGGCGCGCGCTACGGCGTCGAGGTCCACCGCGTCGACGAGCGCCTGTCCTCGCGCGAGGCCGAGGACGGGCTGCGCGAGCGGCGGCGCAGCGGCGCGATGAAGCGCAGGGTCCGTCGCGGCGACGTCGACCGCGAGGCCGCGAGGCTGCTGCTGCTGCAGTGGCTCAGGGCACGGCCGGAAGGGCAGGTCAGGTGATGCAGGGACTCTCCCAGATCGACACGAATGGCAGCCTGCGCCACCTCGTCACGCTCGACGGCATCCCGGGCGACCTACTGCGCGAG
>JBFGAO010000052.1:0-7016 GCA_041568095.1 Steroidobacteraceae bacterium
ATCGAGGTGCTGCGCGGCCCGCAGGGCACGCTGTACGGGCGCAACACGATCGGCGGCGCCGTCAAGTACGTGACGCGCCGCATCGACCCGAATGATGCGACGTTCCGCGCGCGCGCATCGGCCGGCAATCACGGCCAGTTCGAGGCGATGCTGTCCGGCTCGGTGCCGGTTTCCGATACCTTCCGGCTCGGCGGCGCCATCGCGCAGATGACCCGCGACGGCTTCGGTCGCAACGTGACATCCGGCGCCGAAAACTACGACAAGGACGTGCTCGCCGCACGCGTATCCGCCGAGTGGGAGCCGCGCGCCGGCCTGGTGTTCGCGCTGTCGGCCGACCGCATCGACGACGATTCCTCCCCGCGCCAGGGCTACCGGCTGCTGCCGACCGCGGCGCAGCCGACGCTGTTCGGCAACAAGTACGACACCAGCGCCGGCGTCGCGACCTTCGGCCCGGTCCGCGACAACAGCGTCGAGGCGACGGGCGCGCAGCTCAAGATCAACTGGTCCGGCGACGGCCCCTGGTCGTTCCAGTCCATCACGGCCTGGCGCGACGACGAGTCGGCCTCGCCGATCGACTTCGACTCGACCCAGCCGCGGACCTTCGACGTACCGGTCGTCTACCTGAACGACCAGGTCAGCCAGGAGTTCCAGCTGACCTACTCGACCGACCGGGTGACCGTGGTCGCCGGCGCCTACTACCTCGACGCGAACGCCTTCAACGCCTTCGACGTCGTGTTCACCAGCGTGACCAGCTTCACGCTGGGCGACGTCGACACGAAGACCTGGGCGGTGTTCGGCGAGGCGACCTGGGACATCGGCGAGGAGCTCAGCCTGACGGTCGGCGGCCGCTACACCGAGGACGAGCGGACCTCGCGCGTCGTCCGGCAGACCTTCTCCGGCGTGAACTCCCCGTTCTTCGGCAACAGCAGCGCCGTCAACCTGACGCCGACGGTAATCGTCGACGGCAAGCAGGTCGTTCCGGAGTTCAACGGCAAGCGCACCGACACTGCCTTCACGCCGCGCGTGATCCTCGCCTGGCAGCCGCATGACGACCTGAACCTGTACGCGTCCTACTCGGAGGGCTTCAAGGGCGGCGGCTTCGACCCGCGCGGCAACTACGCGAACGCCGACGTCCGCAAGGGATTCCTGCCCGAGTTCGTCGATTCCTTCGAGCTCGGTGCGAAGGCCACATTGCTCGACGGCCGCGCGCAGCTGAACACCGCGCTGTTCTTCGCCGACTACACCGACGTGCAGATTCCGGGCTCGGTCATCGTGCCCGGCCCGCCGGTGACCTTCGTCGGCACCGTGACCAACGCGGGCGCGGCCGAGATGAAGGGCGTCGAGCTCGAGGGCACGATGCGCCTGACCGACCGGCTGTCGGCCAACCTGGCGGTCGGCTACATCGACGCCGAGTACACCGAGTTCGTCGTCAATGGCGTGGACGTGTCGAAGCAGCGCGACGTGCAGAACACGCCCGACTGGACCGGCAACCTCGGGCTGACCTGGACCACGCCGCTGAGCCTCGGCAGCGTCGGCGGCGCGCTGTCGATCAGCGGGTCGGCGGCCTTCCGCAGCACCACGCAGCAGTTCGAGTTCGCGATCCCGCTGCTGGACCAGAAAGGCTTCTGGCTGTACGA
The DNA here is from genome assembly GCA_041568095.1 of Steroidobacteraceae bacterium. Taxonomy (GTDB): domain Bacteria; phylum Pseudomonadota; class Gammaproteobacteria; order Steroidobacterales; family Steroidobacteraceae; genus SCUD01. The sequence continues at coordinate 1,638 of JBFGAO010000052.1, forward strand.
CGCCGGGGTCAACTGGGCCTCGGACAGTGGCCGCTGGCGCCTCGGAGTCTACGGCCGCAACCTGACGGACAAGCGGCACATCACCTCGGGCTACAACTTCCCGACGGTCGCCTCCTCGGTGCTGGCCTTCTACGGCAACCCGCGCACGGTGACAGGCACGGTCGAGTACCGCTTCTGAGCCCCGCGACTCGATGAGCAAGGCCCCCGGCGGCGTGAAGCCGCCGGTGGCCTTATGCTTCCGGCATCCGCCGCCCGGAGACGCCGGATGCACCTGCCCCAGGCTTTCGCTGCCCTGCTCGCCGCCTGCGCGCTGTCGGCCCAGGCCGCCGAGCCATTGCCGCGGCTCAACATCCTGCCCGGCAGCCTGACGGTCTCCGGCGTCTCGGCCGGTGGCTACATGGCCGTGCAGTACCAGGTCGCGTACTCCAAGGACGTCATCGGCGCCGGCATCATCGCCGCCGGCCCCTGGTACTGCGCGCGGGGCTCGCTGGTCCGCGCGCTCGGTGACTGCATGGGCGGGAGTCCCGCCGGACCCGAGATCGTCCCGCTGATCGACGAGTTGCGGCGCGCCGCCGCAGACAAGCGCGTCGACGACCCGTCCTGGCTGGCGCCGGACCGGGTCTGGGTGCTGCACGGCGCGAACGACCGGACCATCGGCGCGGCGGTGACCGACGCGCTCGTGCGCTTCTACCGCTCCTTCCTGCCGCCGGAACGCATTGCCTACGAGACGCAGCTGCCGGCGGCGCACGGCTTCCCGACCCGCAGCGAGGGCGGTCCCTGCGGCGAGGCAGCGTCACCCTGGCTCAATGACTGCGACTACGACGCCGCCGGCGAGCTGCTCGGCCACCTGTACGGCGCGCTGGCGCCGCGCGGCGACCCGGACAGCGGTCGCCTGCTCGACTTCGGCCAGGCGCGCCATGCGGGCGATGCCGCCTCTTCGCTGGACGAGGCCGGCTTCGTCTACGTGCCGGCGGACTGCGCCGCGGGCCGCCCCTGCCGTCTGCACATCGCCTTCCACGGCTGCCGGCAGGGAGCGGACTTCACCGGCCGCGCCTTCGCGCGCCGCGCCGGCTACAACGCCTGGGCCGCGTCGAACCGCATCGTCGTGCTGTACCCGCAGGTCGCGCGCAGCTGGCTGTTCCCCTTCAACCCGCAGGGCTGCTGGGACTGGTGGGGCTACACCGGCGACGGCTACGCCTGGCGCACCGCCCCCCAGTTGCTCGCGATCCGGCGGATGGCTGTCGCGCTGGGCGCGCGCTGAGGCCGCTCAGAAGCGCTGGCGGTACTCGTCCGGCGTGACGCCGACCAGCGCGCGGAAGCTGCGCCGCAGCGCCTGCTCGTCGCCGAAGCCGCACTCGCGTGCGAGCTGCTTCAGCCGCGTCGCGCCCTGCTCGATGCGCCGTCGCGCCGCCTCGACGCGCAGGCGCCGCACGTAGGCCGCCGGCGTGCTGCCGAGCCGCTCCGTGAACAGCCGCGCGAAGTGGCGCGGGCTCATGCTGGCCCGCGCCGCGAGGCTGGCCACCGACAGGTCGGCGTCGAGGTGCTCGAACATCCACAGCTCGAGCTCGCCGAACAGGTCGTCGCGGCGCTCCGCCTGCAGGTGACGGCTGAACTGCGACTGGCCGCCAGGCCGGCGCAGGAACAGCACCAGTTCCTGCGCGACGGCGAGCGCGGTCGCCTTGCCATGGTCGTGCTCGATCAGGGCCAGCGACAGGTCCATGCCGGCCGTCACGCCGGCCGAGGTCCACACCTTGCCGGATCGCACGTACAGCGCGTCGCGCTCGATCGTGGCGCCCGGCGCCAGCGCGGCGAGCCGGTCGAGCCAGGCCCAGTGCGTCGTCGCGCGGCGCCCCTTCAGCAGGCCGGCGGCGGCCAGCAGCAGCGCGCCGTTGCAGATCGAGCCGAGGCGCTGGACCTTCGGCAGCTGCGCCGTGATCCACGCCAGCAGCCGCGCGTCGCGCGCGGCCTGCTCCCAGCCGATGCCACCGGAGACCAGCAGCGTGTCGATGCGGCCCTCCACCGACGCGAGGCTGTCCGCCTGCAGTTTCAGCCCGCCCGAGGTCTCGAGCGATCCTGCGCGCGCGGCGACCAGCGCGGTCTCGTAGCCGGGCCGCGTCCAGCCGCGATGCTCGGCGAGCCAGCGGGAAGTGCGCGCGAAGACCTCCAGCGGCCCGGTGATGTCCAGCACCTGGGCCTGCGGGAAGCCCAGCATCACGACGCGGTGCGCTCGCGGCGGCTGTCTCATCCGGTGCTCCATGGCCGCGATCATGCGGGCTCCGCGCGACCAGGGAAGCAGTATGGCAGGAATTGACGCCTGATCGTCATTCCAGCCAGACGGGGGCGGCGCAGACTGCCGGCCCAGGAGGACAGACAGATGAACCGACGCGACATGGTTTCCGGGACGCTGGCGGCCTCGCTGGCGCTGTTCGCGACCGGGCGCAGCGAGGCGTCTGCGCAGGCCGGCAACGGCCTGCAGCCGCTGCCGCGGCGGCCGCGCGTCAAGGTTGCCTTCCTGCTGGGCGACGGCGCCAACGTCATCGACACGGCCGGCCCCTGGGAGGTGTTCCAGGACGTCATGCTGGACGGCGCCGGCCACAACCATCCCTTCGAGCTGTACACGGTCGCGGCAACCGACCGGCTGCTGACGATGACCGGCGGGCTCAAGGTCAAGCCGCACTTCAGCGTGCACAACGCGCCTCAGCCGCAGGTGATCGTCGTGCCGGCGCAGCGCTCGCACGACGACGCGCTCGCCTGGCTGCGCCGCGCCAGCGCCGGCACCGACGTGACGATGTCGGTCTGCACCGGCGCCTTCCAGCTCGCGCGCGCCGGCCTGCTGAAAGGCGTGCCGGCGACGACGCACCACCAGTTCTTCGACGCCTTCGCACGCGAGTTCCCGGACATCGAGCTGCGCCGCGGGCTGCGCTTCGTCGACAGCGGGAAGATTGCGACCGCCGGCGGGCTGACCTCCGGCATCGACATGGCGCTGCACGTCGTCGCGCGCTACTACGGCATCGCGGCGGCCGAGCGCACGGCGCGCTACATGGAATACACCAGCGAGGCCTGGCGCTAGCGGCTCACTGCGGCACGAGCAGCCGGCCGCCCTGCCAGCGGATCGTGTCGGCGCCGGGTTCGGCGCGGATCGCGCCGAGGTGACGCGCCTCCAGCGGCTCGAAGCCCCCGGCCGCCGCGGCGCGCCGCTCGCTGCGGACTACCTGGCTCGGTGGCAGCGGTACCGCGTCGTCGAGGTGCGCGTCCATCAGGTCCATCGCGGCCAGCAGCTGCGGCTGCAGGGGCACGAACTCGCCGGCCCAGCCGGGCAGCGCATTGAAGGCGTCGAAGTGGTGGCCGTGCTCGACCTCGTAGTAGCGCAGCGAGTCTTCGCCCGTGGCGCGATGGCGCGCGTAGTACGCGCGCGAGCTGAAGTTGACCGGGATCAGCGCGTCGCGGCGGCCGTGCACGATGATCACCGGGACGCCGCGCAGCCGCGCGCTGGCCCGGACCTCGGCGATGCCCTGGCGCAGCCGCGTCGACACCGCGGCCGCAGCCGGCGGCAACGCGCTGCCGTCGAGGCGCCGTCCGGTCGCGAGCTCGCGGATGCACAGCGCGTGCTCGAAGCTGCCCAGCGACTGGAAAAGCCCGCTCGCGTCCACGAGCTGCAGCCCGGCGGTCGGCGGGATGCCGCTGCCGTTCGCGGCCAGCATCGCGAGCTCGGCGGAGCCCGGCGCGCGGGCGCGGAATTGCGCGTCGGTCGGCGCATACGACAGGCCGCAGGGCGACTCGTCGGGACCGAGCCGCGCATAGGCGCTCGCATAGGCCTCGGCGACCGCAGGCCACAGGCCGAAGGCGACGTTGGTGACGCCGCCGTCCAGCGCCTCGCGCAGCACGCCCAGGGCCTCGAGCTGCCGGCGCGCGTCGGCGCCGCGCTCGGCCGGCGTGTCGCCTGCGACGAGCCCGGCCTCCGCCAGCAGCGAAGCCCAGGCTTCCCAGACCGGGCGCTGCGCGGGCGGCAGCGCCGTCATCGCCCAGTCCGCTGACGGCGCGAGCACCGCGGCCGGCTGCAGCAAATAGTGCCGCCAGGCGTAGTCGAACAGCGGCAGCCCCGCATTCGCAGCCGGCGGGCGGTCGCCCATGACGATCTCGAGTCCGGCGCCGTCTACCGACACGTTCGGTTCGGACACGACCGCCGCGTCTATCAGCCCCCAGATGTCCGCCTCGACCGCGCGCAGCACCGTATTGCCGCCGTTGGAGATCCCCGACGCGATGACCCGGGTGCTGGCGCGGGTGACGGCCGGCTGCCCCTCCCCGGCTGGGAACTCGCGTTCGAGCAACTCGAAGCCGGCCCGGATCGCCTGCAGCAGGTACAGGCCCCAGTCACGCTCGACGTTGCGGCGTGAATGGGCGTGCACGACGGCGGCGCGATGCGGATGCGCGCGCCGCCAGGCCTCCAGCGCGGCGCTGCGCGCTACCCGCCAGTTGACCAGCGGGTCCGCCGGGTCGCGCGTCGCCGCGAGGTCGATGCGCCAGGCGGTGCCGGTATCGAGGTCCTCGAAGCCGATGCCCGTGCCCTTGTCGGTGTGGACGACCGCGCAGCCGCGGCGCAGCCCCCATTCGCCCGCGGTCGGCAGCGCGCCGTAGACGCCGCGCGAGCCGGAACTCGCGACCGCGACCAGGCAGGGCCGCGCGCGGTCGAAGTGCGCCGGGACCTGCAGCATCACGGCCGTGACGCCGGCGCCGTCCGGCCTGCGCAGCGCGGCGAGGTACTCGATGCCGGCGATGCGCTCGCCCTCCGCGACGCCGGACAGCCGGCCGAAACCGCCGGCAGCGCTCAGGTCCGTCAGGGCGCGGTAGTCGGACCAGACCGCGCGGCGGCGCAATTCGGTTGCGGTCGGTGCGAGCGGCTCGGCCGGCGCCGGCACCGGGCCGCGCAGCCCCTCCGCGCCGAGCCCGGCGCTCAGCAGGTCGTCATGGACGCCGTCGGCGACACGGCGCATCGGCTCGCCGACGAACTCCGCCGGCATCGCGGCCGCCTGTGACAGCCAGCCGGCGGCCAGCGCCGTGCAGGCCGCGACGGCCGCGCACCTCCGTGGATTCCTGTGCAAGCCTCCTCCCGTCGTCCCGGACCGACCACGCGACAATAGCGGCAATGCGGCGGCCCGGCACCCGGATAGTACTAACGTAGGAAGCGTGCCGGGCGCGCCTCGCGCACACTGGCCCCGAGGGACACCCGTGCAGACACGCAGCATCCTGATCACCGGCGCCGGCAGCGGCATCGGCGCCGGCCTCGCGGCCCGGCTCGCGGCCGGCGGCCACCGGCTGGTCGTGACCGACCTCGACGCCGCGGCCGCCGCCGGGGTCGCCGCAGCGATCGCTGCGGCCGGC
>JBFGAO010000053.1:0-6981 GCA_041568095.1 Steroidobacteraceae bacterium
CCCGAGCCCGAGCCGCACAGCGTGGCGGGCGCACAGCAGGTCGCCGACCGGCTGGTCGCGTCGCTGGGCTCGATGCTCTGCTACTGGCATCACTATGCGAACAGCGGGCGGCGGATCGAGGTCGAGACCGACGACGACACGGTCGGCGGCCACTTCCTTCGCCTGCTGCACGGCCGGGAGCCGTCCGACTCCTGGGTCCGTGCGATGCACACCTCGCTGATCCTGTACGCCGAGCACGAGTTCAACGCCTCGACCTTCACCGCCCGCGTCGTCGCCGGCACCGGCGCGGACATTCATTCCTGCATCACCGGCGCCATCGGTGCGCTGCGTGGCCCGAAGCACGGCGGAGCGAACGAGGTCGCCTTCGAGATCCAGAAGCGCTACGCGGACCCGGACCAGGCCGAGGCCGACATCCGGAAGCGCGTCGCGGCAAGGGAAGTCATCATCGGCTTCGGGCACCCGGTCTACACGGTCGCCGACCCGCGCAACGTGGTGATCAAGCGCGTCGCGCTGGCGCTGTCGGAGGAAGCGGGCGACCTGGCGCTGTACCGCGTCGCCGAGCGGATCGAGTCGGTGATGCAGGACGCCAAGAAGATGTTCCCGAACCTGGACTGGTTCAGCGCCGTGTCCTACCACCTGATGGGCGTGCCGACCGCGATGTTCACGCCGCTGTTCGTGATGTCGCGGACGACCGGCTGGAGCGCACACGTCATCGAGCAGCGCCAGGACGGCAAGATCATCCGCCCGAGCGCGAACTACACCGGCCCGGAACCGCGCAAGGTCCCGTCGGCCGATCAACGCTGAGAGGAGAAGCATGGGTCATTTCGACGCAAGGTCGGCCAGGCGGCCGGACCCGGACCAGGTGCTGGTCGACATCGCCGCGTACGCGCGCGACGCGAAGATTGACAGCACGCTCGCCTACGACACGGCGCGCTACTGCCTGATGGACACGCTGGCCTGCGGCTTCCAGGCGCTGGCCTACCCCGCCTGCACGCGGCTGCTCGGCCCGGTCGTGCCAGGCGCGACGATGGCCGGCGGCGCGCGCGTGCCGGGCACCAGCTACGAACTCGACCCGGTGCAGGGCGCGTTCAACATCGGCGCGATGATCCGCTGGCTGGACTTCAACGACACCTGGCTGGCGGCCGAGTGGGGGCACCCGTCGGACAACCTTGGCGGCATCCTCGCCGTCGCGGACTGGCTGAGCCGCAAGGCGACGGCCGAGGGCGGCCAGCCGCTGACGGTGCGCGACCTGCTGACCGCGATGATCAAGGCGCACGAGATCCAGGGCGTCACGGCGCTCGAGAACGGCTACAACCGCGTCGGGCTGGACCACGTGATCCTGGTTCGCATCGCGACGACGGCCGTCGTGACCGCGTTGCTGGGCGGCAGCCGCGAGCAGGTCATCAATGCGGTGTCGAACGCATGGCTCGACGGCGGTGCGCTGCGTACCTACCGGCACGCACCGAACACCGGCTCGCGCAAGAGCTGGGCGGCCGGCGATGCGACCAGCCGCGGCGTGCGTCATGCGCTGATCGCGATGACCGGCGAGATGGGCTATCCGTCCGCGCTGAGCGCGCCGAAGTGGGGCTTCTACGACGTGCTGTTCAAGGGCCAGCCATTCATTTACAGGCAGCCCTTCGGCAGCTACGTGATGGAGAACGTGCTGTTCAAGATCAGCTATCCGGCGGAATTCCACGCGCAGACCGCGGTCGAGTGCGCGATGCAGCTGCACCCGCAGGTCAGGGACCGGCTGGACCAGATAGACAAGGTCGTCATCGAGACCCAGGAGCCCGGCGTCCGGATCATCGACAAGACCGGCCCGCTCGCAAACCCGGCCGACCGCGACCACTGCCTGCAATACATGGCGGCGATCCCGCTGATCTTCGGCAGGCTGACCGCAGCCGACTACGAGGACGACATCGCGGACGACCCGCGGGTCGACGCACTGCGCACGAAGATGGAGGTCCGCGAGAACCCGACGTTCACCGCGGAGTACTACGCGGCCGACAAGCGCTACATCGGCAATGCGATACAGATATTCTTCCGCGACGGCACGAAGACCGAGCGCGTGCAGGTCGACTACCCGATCGGCCACCGCAAGCGCCGCTCCGAGGGCATCCCGGTGCTGGTCGCCAAGTTCGAGCGCTCGGTCGCCGAGGTGTTCCCCGACGCACAGTGCAGGCGCATCCGCGCGCTGTTCGACGATGCGGCCAGGCTCGACGCGATGCCGGTCGACGAGTTCGTCGCGCAGTTCGTCCGCAACTGAGGGGTTCAGTCGCCGCGCGCGGCCAGCCAGGCCGCGATCTGCAGGTCCTGCTCGAGCGGCGCGCGGCCATGGCTCTCGAGCAACCGGATTGCGGTTGCGGCGGATGCGGCGTCGCTGAATGCCGGCGCGACCTCCGCGGGCTCGTGACAGCGCGCGCAATGCTGCCCGAACGCGGCCGCGCCCTGCCCCGCCGCTACCGCCGCGGGCGGCGGGCCGGGCCAGCGCAGCAGCAGCGCCAGGCCCAGCGCCGCCAGTGCCAGGCCGGCGCTGAGGACCAGCGCCACGCGCCGCAGCGTCCGGTGCCTCATTGCCTCATACCAGGTCGAACCTCTCGGACTGGATCCGCCCGGCCGGCACGCCGAGATCCAGCAGCGCCCGCTCAACGGCATTCATCATCGGTGCCGGGCCGCAGACGAAGCACTGCCAGCGCGCGATGCCCGAGGGCAGGTGCCGCCGCAGCAACTCCTGCGTGACGTAGCCCTGCTCGACGCCCTCGCCCGCAGCGGCCGCTTCATAGACCCGGACGATGGACAGGTTCATGTCGCCGCAGAGCCGGTCGATCTCCTCCCGGAAGATGGCGCGGCCCGGGTCGTGTGCCGCATGCACCAGCAGCACGGGCCGCGGGTCGCGCCGGTCACGCAGCGTCAGCAGCATCGAGCGCATCGGCGTGATGCCGACGCCGCCGGCGATGAGCAGCCAGCCGTCGGCAGCATGGCGGTCCGGCGTGAACGCTCCATAGGGGCCGTCTACGTAGACCGGCTGACCGGGCTCGAGCGCCGGGACCTGCACCGACGACCAGTCGCCCAGGGCCTTGACCGAGAACTCAAGGCGCTGCAGCTGCATGGCCGAGGACGAGAAGGACACCGGGTGCTGGCCGAAGCCGAAGGGACTGCCGCCCGTCGCGAGCCAGGCGAACTGCCCGGGCTCGAATGAGAGGCCATCGTGGCCGGCAGGCTCCAGCACCAGCGTCCGGGTACTCGCGCCTTCATCCCGGTTCTCGATGAGGCGCCAGGGACGGCGGCGCAGCGCCAGCGGGCGCCACAGCCGGTAATGCAGCAGCAGCGCGAGGAAGCCGACCGCATAGGCAGCAAGCAGCCACGCTGCAAGGCGGCCAGACCCGGCCGCCATCCCATGGAATGCCCCGCCGAGTACGACGGCGGCCGCCAGCAGCGAATGCGAGGCCTGCCACCATTCGTAGCGCAGGCGTAGCCGGCGCCTGGCCACCGACAGCAGCACCAGCAACAGCGCGAGCCAGAACGACGCCGCCGCAGCGCGGCTTGCGGCCGGCCCCGCAAGCGGATCCAGCGACGCGGCTGGCCAGCCGGAAGCGATCAGCAGGACCGGGTGCGCCAGCAGGAATGCGGCGGCTGCAAGCCCCATCAACCGGTGGAAGTACATCAGCGCATCGCTGCCGAAAGGCCGCGAGGCCGCCGGCAGCCGCGCCACCAGCGCGAACTGCACCGCCATCAGCGCAAGCGCGAGCGTGCCGGCCGCGATGCCGAGTCCCTGGACCAGGGGCAGGCCCTGCGACCCGGCCGAGAGCCTGGACAGCGCCGTCACGAGCAGCGGCAGCAGCGCGATCGCCAGGTACAGACCCAGCCACGCGACGCCACGCAGGGAAAGGGTCATCGCGGCAGGCCTGGCCCGAAGCTCAGCTGCCGAACATCGTCAGCTGATCGCGGTCCGCCGCCTGGCCCCGCCGCCCGCGCCGCTTGCGGCCGCCGCCGCGCCCCGGCGCGGCTGGCTTGGCCCCGCCCAGTTCCGACAGCATCCCGCCCAGGCCAGCCAGTGCTTCCCGTCGCAGTGAGTAGCGGATGAAGCGCCCCCGGGGCTCGGCCTGCAGCAAGCCGGCCTGGGTCAGTTCCTTCAGGTGGAAGGACAGGGTCGAGGCCGGGCAGCGCAGGCTGCGGGCGATCTGGCCGGCCGGCACGCCTTCCGGGCCGGCGTCGGCCACGCGCTGCACGATCCTCAGCCGGGTAGGCTGCGCCAGCGCGCCCAGGGCCGTGACGATCCGGTTGGTCCTGTCCTCTTCCATCCCTAGTCCCTCCAACTTTCTTGGAAGTATAGAACTCAGGTCACGTCCGGACGCCCATTTTCTGGAAAACCGCTACTTCACATTTCCAGAAATCGCGCTATATTCCATTCGCATCGACTTGATGGAACGGGGATCCAGGAGTCGGTGACGAGTGTCCGGATCAATGCAGGAAGCAAGCGATCGAGACGGCAATACAAGACGCTTCAATAACTTAAGGACACTGTATGACTGGGGCCGCCTGGGAGAATCTGCACAAAGCCGCGTTGGAACTCGCCAAGTCTTCGGCATTAAAACAACGACTTACTGACGCTTATTCACGTTACTTGGAAGACATGCTGCCTGAGCAGCTGCCTGAAGGCCTGCGTGGCGAGTACCAGTCCCTGCGCCAGCGCATGACGGCTGTGCGCCCGCTGCGCGGCGAGACCGCCGTCGCTGCAACCGTGCGCAAGATGTCGCTGGACGAGGCCGACGCCTGCGCCGCACGCATTGTCGCGCTGCTGGACGCCGTGCACCGCGCCGACCTGCCGGCCCGTCGCAGGAACCGCGGCGCGGAACCGGCCGAGGCCCCTCAGCTGGCCAAGCGGGCACCGCGGCGCGACGCGCCGCCGCCGGTGCTGATCAGCATCAATCGAGCTTGAACTCGATCGTGTCCCAGCGGGTCGTGTCCTCGTGACGCGCCTGCCGTCGTATCGCGTCGGTCATCTCGCGACCATTCCAGGCGACGACCTCGTCCGCCAGCTCGCGTAGCTTCGCAGGCACCGGTTCGCCGGTGCCGAAGGGCTCCATGACCACGACCGGCTTGTCGTTGGCCTTCGCGTACAGGGCCTGGAACTCGATCAGCGCGGCATCGCGCGCGTGCAGCGCGCTCAGCACCAGCACCAGCTCGGCCTGGTCGATCTGGCGGCGCAGGTCCTCCTTCAGCGCCTCCTTCTCCTTGCTGCGCGGCAGGTTCTCCGGCTCCGCGACATTGCGGTAGAAGAAGTTCGGCGTGCTCTCGAGAAACTCGAAGGTGCGGAAGTAGGCCTCGTCAGGCGCGTAGAGGTGGCTGACGAACAGGCGGACCGGGTTTTCTTCCGAGACCATTTCCGCTCCCGGCGGTGCGTTGCGCCTAGAATACGGTCTTTGGCGCGCGCCGGATACAGGAAGACCGTTGCGTCTGCTCGTCTACAACATCCGCTACGCCACCGGGACCGGCCCGGCCTTCCACCTGCCGGTGCCCGGCGCCGGCTACCTGCGCAGCAGCCGCCAGGTGCTGGACCGGATCACCGACTTCATCCGCGACCGCGATCCCGACATCGTCGGCCTGCTGGAGGTCGATACGGGCTCGATCCGCAGCGGCATGATCAACCAGCCGCGGTTCATCGCCGACCGGCTCGGCCACTACTCGACCTACCAGTGCAAGTACGGCGAGGACTCGCTGAACCAGCTGATGCCGATCGTCCGCAAGCAGGCCAACGCCTTCCTTGCCGCGCCGCGCGTGCACGGCGAGCGCTTCCACTACTTCGACACCGGCATCAAGAAGCTGATCATCGAGCTCGAGCTCGACGACGTCGCCGTGTTCCTGGTGCACCTGTCGCTGCGCTTCCGCCACCGGCACTACCAGCTGCGGCACCTGCACGAGCTGGTCAGGCGCCAGACCAAGCCGGTGATCGTCGCCGGCGACTTCAACACCTTCTGGGGCGACCACGAGATCTACCTGTTCATGCAGGCCGCCGGCCTGCAGAGCGCCAACATCTCGGGCCAGCCCTCCTATCCCAGCCGCTGGCCACGCAAGGAGCTCGACTTCGTGCTGTACGGCCGCGGCATCGAGCCGACCGGCTTCGAGATCCCCGCCGTGCCGCTGTCGGACCACCTGCCGCTCGTGTTCGACTTCGAGGTCCGGCCGCAGCAGCGGCAGCGCATCCATATCGCGGAGACTGAGGCATGAACGACAAGCCCCAACACTGGCAGCTGGAGATCGACGGCGACGGGATCGCCTGGCTGACGATCGACCAGGCGGGCGCGGGCGCCAATACGCTGGGCCGCGAGGTGATGGCCCAGCTCGACCAGCGCCTCGACGAGATCGAGCGCGCGCGGCCGAAGGCCGTCGTGCTGCGCTCCGGCAAGGACGGCGGCTTCATTGCGGGCGCCGACATCTCCGAGTTCACCGGGCTCAGGGACCTTGACGAGGCCTACGCCCTCGTGCGCCGCGGCCAGCAGGTCTTCGACCGGCTCGCGGCGCTGCCGGTGCCGACCGTCGCGGCGATCCAAGGCTTCGCGCTGGGCGGTGGCCTCGAGCTGGCGCTGGCCTGCGACTACCGGGTCGGTGCCGACGAGCGCAGCCTCAGCCTCGGGCTGCCCGAGGTCATGCTCGGCATCCACCCGGGCTTCGGCGGCACGGTGCGTACACCGCAGCTGGTCGGCGCCGCCGCGGCGCTGGACATGATGCTGACCGGACGCCCGGTCCGCGCCGCGAAGGCCCGCAAGCTGGGGCTCGTGGACCGCCTCGTGCCGCGCGAGCAGCTTGCCGCCGCGGCGCGGGAGATCGCGCTGTCGCCGCCGCCGCGGCACCGCCCGCCGCTCGCGCAGCGCGCGTTGTCCTGGCCGCTGGTGCGGCGCTTCGTCGCCGCGCAGACCCGCAAGCAGGTGGCGCGGCGGGCGCGCCGCGAGCCGGTCGACGACCTGCGGGCCGCGGCGCACG
>JBFGAO010000054.1:0-6970 GCA_041568095.1 Steroidobacteraceae bacterium
CTGCCGGCGATCTCCTCCGCCTCCAGCTGGTGTTCCTCGCCGAGGCGCCGCGCGGCCGGCGACAGCTTGCCCTCGCCCTTGCGCTCGGCGGCCCGCGCCGGTGCCTGCTCCGGTTCCGGCTTGCGCTCCGGTGCCGCCTTGCCCTCCGCGGGTTCCTTCTTCGCGGCGGGCTCCTTCTTCTCGGCCGGCGCCTTCTTCTGCGGCGCGGGTTTCGCTTCGGCCCCGCCCTCGCCCTCCTCGATGACGGCGAGCAGCTGGCCGCTGTTGACGGTCGTGCCGGCGTCGATCTTCAGCGCCTTCAGCACGCCGGTAACCGGGGCCGGCACCTCGAGCACGACCTTGTCGGTCTCCAGGTCGGCGAGGTTCTCGTCGCGGCTGACGGTGTCGCCCTCCTGCTTGTGCCAGTTGACAAGCGTCGCGTCGGCGACGGACTCGGGCAGCTGGGGTACACGGACTTCGGTCGTCATGAGCTCTTCCTGCGTCTGGCCGCGGTCAGCCGGTGCGTCTCGCGGTGGGTCTCTTCGAATTCGGTTCCGTACAGCGCCGCCTGCACCAGCGCCTGCTGCTGCTGCTGGTGCAGCGCGTAGATGCCGGCCGCGGGCGCGGCGGCGCCGGCGCGGCCCGCGTACAGCAGCTCGTGGTCCGGCGTCAGCCGTTCCTGCAGCCGGTGCCGGATCTGGTACCAGGCACCCTGGTTCTGCGGCTCCTCCTGGCACCAGATGACCTGGCGGGCCTTCGGGTAGCGCGCGATGACCGCCCCATACTCCTCGATTGGGAACGGATACAGCTGCTCGATGCGGACCAGCACGACGTCGTCGGCGCCGTCCGCGCGGCGCTGCTCGAGCAGGTCATAGTAGACCTTGCCGCTGCACAGCACGATGCGCCGGACCTTCGACGGCTTCAGGTCGTCCAGCTCGTCGATGACGGTGTGGAAGTAGCCCTTCTGCAGGTCCTGCATCGTCGACGACGAGTGCTTGTGGCGCAGCAGGCTCTTCGGCGTCATGACGACCAGCGGCTTGCGCAGCTTGCGCAGCATCTGCCGGCGCAGCATGTGGTACATCTGCGCCGGCGTCGACGGCACGCAGACCTGGCCGTTCAGCTCGGCCGACAGCTGCAGGAAGCGCTCGAGACGCGCCGAGCTGTGCTCCGGGCCCTGGCCCTCGTAGCCGTGCGGCAGGAACAGCGTGATGCCGGACAGCCGTCCCCACTTCGCCTCGCCGGAGGCGATGAACTGGTCGATGATCACCTGCGCGCCGTTCGCGAAGTCGCCGAACTGGCCCTCCCAGATCACCAGCGTATCGGGGTCGGTCGTCGAGTAGCCGTACTCGAAGCCCATGACCGCCTCTTCGGACAGCACCGAGTCGATGATGCGGAAGCGCCCCTGGCCCTCGCGCAGCCGCTCGAGCGCAACGTACTCGCGGCCGCTCGCCTGGTCGTGCCAGACGGCGTGGCGGTGGAAGAAGGTGCCGCGGCCGGAGTCCTGGCCGACCAGCCGGACGTGGCAGCCGCCGTCCAGCAGCGTCGCATAGGCCATCGTCTCGGCGGCGCCCCAGTCCAGCGGCAATTCGTCCGCGTACATGCGCTTGCGGTCCTCGACGATGCGCGCGACGCGCGGGTGCAGCGACAGGTCGTCGGGAACCTCCGTCAGGAGCGCCGCGAGCTCGCCCAGCCGCTTCGCCGGGACGGTCGTGTCGGCCTTCTCGTTCCAGTCGGCGTCCAGGTGGCTGCTCCAGTCCACCGTGTACTCGTTGCCGCTGGTGCCGGCGAAGGCACGGGCCTGCGGCCGGCCCTCGTCGAGGCCGCGCCGGTAGTCCTCGGCCATCTTCGCGGCGTCGCCCTCGGCGATGATCTCGTCCTGCTCCAGCCGCTGGCCGTAGATCTGGCGCACCGTCGGGTGCTTGCGGATCGCGTGGTACATCAGCGGCTGCGTCGCGGCCGGCTCGTCGGCCTCGTTGTGGCCATGCCGGCGGTAGCAGACGAGGTCGATCACGACGTCCTTGCGGAAGCGCATCCGGTAGTCGACCGCGAGCCGCGAGACGAACACGACGGCTTCCGGGTCGTCCGCGTTCACGTGGAAGATCGGTGCCTCGATCATCTTCGCGACGTCGCTGCAGTACAGCGTCGAGCGCGCGTCGCGCGGGTCGCTGGTCGTGAAGCCGATCTGGTTGTTGACGATCACGTGCAGCGTGCCGCCGGTCGAGAAGCCGCGCGCCTGCGACAGCTGCAGCGTCTCCATCACGACGCCCTGGCCCGCGAAGGCCGCGTCGCCGTGGATCAGCAGCGGCACGACCGTGGCGCCCTCGTCGTCGCCGCGCCGCTCCTGGCGGGCGCGCACGGAGCCCTCGACGACCGGGTTGACGACCTCGAGGTGCGACGGATTGAACGCGAGCACGACATGGACCTTGCCGCGCGGCGTGCTGAGGTCGGCCGAGAATCCCTTGTGGTACTTGACGTCGCCGGAGCCGCGCAGCTCGTCGAGGTCGACCTCGCCCTCGAACTCGGAGAACAGAAGCGACGGCGGCTTGCCGAGCACGTTGACGAGCACGTTGAGCCGCCCGCGGTGCGCCATCCCGATCACGATCTCCTGCACGCCGGCGGCGCCGCAGCGCTGCACGACGTCGTCGAGCAGCGGGATCAGCGAGTCGGCGCCCTCCAGCGAGAAGCGCTTCTGGCCGACGTACTTCGTGTGCAGGTAGCGCTCGAGGCCCTCGGCGGCGCTGAGCTGCCACAGGAGGTTGAGCTGCTCCTCCTTCGTGAAGCGGTGGTGCAGCCGGCCGTCCTGGAAGCGGTCCTGCAGCCACAGGCGTTCCTCGGTCGTCGACACGTGCGCGAACTCGGCGCCGATGCGGCCGGTGTAGATGTGACGGATCTGCCGCAGGATCTCGCGCAGCTTCAGCTGCTTCTCGACGCCGCTGCTGCGGCTGCCGGTGTAGAACTCTTGTTCCATGTCGTCATCGGTCAGGCCGAAGTACGACAGCTCGAGCACCCGCGGCATCGGGCGCTCCATCAGACCCAGCGGGTCGATGTCGGCGACCAGGTGGCCGCGGTTCGCGTAGATCTGGATCAGCCGCGAGACGGCGCCCTGCTTCTCGGCTGCGTCGGCCGGGGCCGCCGTCGCGGCGGCGACTTGCGCGCGCTGCGTCAGTGCCTCGCGGACCGGGAAGTGGGCGCGCTCGGCGCCGGTGCCGCCGCCAAAGCCCTCGAAGAAATGCCGCCAGGCCTCCGGCACCGAGACCGGGTCCCGCAGGAAGCGCTCGTAGAGCTCCTCGACGTAAGGCGCGTTGGCGCCAGCCAGGGGACTGGACTCGTACAGCTCGCTCAGCGATGCGCTCATGGCCGGCTGCGGACTCCGTGGATACAGGCGGGGAAGGATGCGGGCCCGCGCCAAGGCCCGGATTATACCGGACCGGACTGGTCCGGAAAGAAAGACTTATCAGTCACTTGCGCGCAAGAGCTGGCGCCCCGGGCAGGAGTCGAACCTGCGACCTGCCGCTTAGGAGGCGGCCGCTCTATCCACTGAGCTACCGGGGCGGTGCAGGCGGGATGTTAGCGCAGGGAAAAGTGGTGGAGCGGAAGGGGATCGAACCCTCGACCTTCGCATTGCGAACGCGACGCTCTCCCAGCTGAGCTACCGCCCCACGCGAGGGGGCGGATTGTAATGAGGCGCCCCCGCTGCGGCAAGCAAGCCGGTTCACAGACGGGGCTGCCGGCATCGTGTAACGTAGCCGCCGATGAAGATCCGCGACGCGACGCCCGCCGACCTGGCGTTCATCGTGCAGTCGAACGAGGCGCTCGCCACCGAGACCGAGGGCGTGGTGCTGGACCGCTCGCTGCTGGAGCCGGGCGTGAGGGCATTGCTGTCCGACCCGTCGCGGGGCCGGTACTTCATTGCGGAAGCGGATGGCCGCCCTGCCGGGCAGCTGATGATCACCTTCGAATGGAGCGACTGGCGCAACGGCGTGTTCTGGTGGATCCAGTCCGTCTACGTGCAGCCGGAGCAGCGCGGCAGCGGCGTGTTCGCCGCGCTGTTCGGCCACCTGCGCCGGCTCGCCGGGCGGGACCCCGGCGTCTGCGGCATCCGGCTCTACGTCGACCGCGCGAACGCGCGCGCGCAGGCCGTCTACGCGAGGCTGGGCATGCATCGTTCCAAC
Organism: Steroidobacteraceae bacterium; assembly: GCA_041568095.1. Lineage (GTDB taxonomy): Bacteria > Pseudomonadota > Gammaproteobacteria > Steroidobacterales > Steroidobacteraceae > SCUD01. The sequence goes on from JBFGAO010000054.1 coordinate 4,152, forward strand.
TACGGGGTGATGGAGATGGTGTTCCGGGGTCCGGAGTCCCACGCCGAGGGAGGAGCCGATGCTGAAGCTCGGTGAGCGGGCCCCGGACTTCACGCTGCCCGACCAGGACGGGCGCGAGGTCCGCCTGTCGGACCTGCAGGACGGCGAGTCGCTGATCCTGTACTTCTACCCGGCTGATTTCACGCCCGGCTGCACCAAGGAGGCCTGCGACTTCCGCGACCTGCACGGCCGGCTGCTGCAGGTCGGGCTCAAGGTCGTCGGCATCAGCCCGCAGGCGCCCGACAGCCATCGCCGCTTCCGCGACAAGTACGCCCTGCCCTTCACGCTGCTGTCGGACGTCGACAAGGTCGTGATCAAGGCCTTCGGCGTGGACGGCCTGCTCGGCATCGGCGTCCGGCGCGCGACCTTCCTGCTAGACCCGCGCCGGCGCGTGGTCAGCACCGTGCTGGCCGATTTCCGCGTCGACCGGCATCGCGAGTTCATGGAGAAGGTGCTCGACGCCTTCGGCGGCTGAGGCTCAGGGCAGGTCCAGCCGCGTCACCGCCGCGCGGCTGAAGCGCGGCACGGCGACCAGGTACAGCGTCCCGTGCTCGTCCTCCGCAATCGGCGGCACCTCGCCGCCGCCCAGTGCGCCGACCAGTGCCGGCACGGTGTTGCCATGGCCGATGATCAGCACGCGCCCGCCACGGAATTCTTCCAATGCGCGCTCGGCTGCCCGTTCCGGTTCACCGGCCGGGATCACGATGACCGGCACGCCGAGGCGGTTCGCGAGCGGCCGCACGGTCTCCTGGCTGCGCCGGTACTCGCTGACGATGATCGCGTCTACGCGCATCCCCTCCGGCCCGTTGCCGAACAGGCCGGCGAGCGCCTGCGCGCGGGCCTCGCCCTGCGCCGACAGCGGCGGGTCGTCGGGTGGAGTTGCGGCCTTCTCGGCATGGCGCATGACCAGCACGGTGGTCGTCGAGGCCGCACTCAGCAGCCAGATCGCGGCGGCGAGTGCGAACAGCCCGGCCAGCGCCGCCAGCCAGACCGGGGCGAGGAAGGGCCGGCGCCGCAGGCTCGCGTATTCTTTGCGCATGGCCGCGATGATACGCCTGCCCTGGGCCGTACTGCTGGCCGCCGGCGCTTCGCAGCGCTTCGGGCGGCCGAAACTGCTGGCGCGCTACCGCGGCCAGACGCTGCTGCTCCGGGCTGCCCGCACTGCGCTGGCCGTCTGCCCGGGACGCACCATCGTCGTGCTGGGCGCGACGCGCGGCCGGCTGGCCGCGGAACTGCGCGGCCTGCCGCTGCAGGTGGTCGTCAACCGGGGCTGGCGCGAAGGCCAGGCGACCTCGCTGCGCTGCGGCCTGGATGCGCTGCCGCCCTCGGCCAGCGCCGCGCTGCTGCTGCTGGCCGACCAGCCGGCCGTGACGCCGGCCGGCCTGCGCAGGCTGCTCGCCGCATGGCGGCGCAGCCCGCACAGCGTCGTTGCCGCGGTCGCCGAAGGGCTGCCCCAGGCACCGGCCGTGCTGCCCCGGAGGACCTTCGCGCGGCTGCGCAGGCTGACCGGAGACGAGGGTGCGCGCAGCCTGCTGCGCGATCCGGCGGAGAAAGTAATCGGGGTCAGGCTGCCGGGGGCGGCAAGGGACGTGGACCGGCCCGCCGACCTCGGTCGCGCGCGCCGCTAGCCGGCAGGTTCCCGGCCGGCGCGCTCTATGGCTTCCAGCACCTGCAGTACGTCCCGCCAGTGGCTCTGGTGGGAAATGATGCAGAGGCGCAGCGCGTAGCGGCCCTGCAGCCGTGTCGAGGACAGCATCGCGGTCCCGGAACGGATCACCTCGGCCTGCACGGCCTCGTTCAGTGCGGCGAGCTGTGCCTCGTCCAGGTCCGTGCCCGGCGGGCGGACGCGAAAGCACAGGATGCCCAGCGAGGCCGGGCTCAAGAGCTCGAGGGTATCCGAGTCGCGCACGTAGTCCGAGGCCCGCTTCGCGAGCCCGATGCCGCGCGCGACGGCCTCCCGGAAGGCCGCGAGTCCGAAGACCTGCACCGACATCCAGACCTTCAGCGCGCGGAACGAGCGGGTCAGCTGCAGCCCGCGGTCGGCGAAGTTGACCTGCTCGCGGCCGAGTCGGGTGTCCTGCAGGTATTCCGGCTGCACCGCGAAGGCGCGCTCCAGCGTCGCGAGGTCGCGCACCAGCAGGCAGCCGGCCTCGAAGGGCTGGAACAGCCACTTGTGCGCGTCCAGGGCGATCGAGTCAGCGCGCTCGATGCCGGCCAGCAGCCGGCGACCCTCGTCGCAGAGCATCGCGAAGCCGCCATAGGCCGCGTCGACATGCAGCCAGATGCCCTCGGCGCCGCAGTAATCGGCGAGCTCCGGCAGCGGGTCCACGGCGCCGGTGCTGGTCGTGCCGGCGTTCGCGCAGACCGCGATGGGCGTGAAGCCCGCCTCGCGCGCCTGGCGGACCTGCGCCGCGAGGCGATCCATGCGCAGCCGGAATCCGGCGTCGCTCGGGACCCGGAAGATGCCCTCGGGGCGCACGCCGACGATGCGCGCGGCGCGCTCCAGCGCCGAGTGTGCCTGGTCGCTGTAGAACACGGCCGGCCGGTCCGGCGCGCCCTGGTGTTCGCGCGCCGCGACCAGCGCATCCAGGCTCGCCGCCGAGCCGCCGGAAGTGAACAGCCCGCCTGCGCGTTCGGGGTAGCCGACCCAGTCGCGGAACCAGTCGAGCACGACCAGCTCGACCTGGCTGGGGCCGGAGGAGCCGAGCCAGGTGCCCTGGAAGATGTTGTAGCCCGCGGCCAGGTAGTCGGCGACGACGCCGGGCCAGGTCGGCGCCGAC
>JBFGAO010000055.1:0-6943 GCA_041568095.1 Steroidobacteraceae bacterium
CCGCGAGCTTGATGCCGGCGCCCAGGTCGAAGCGGTCGTCGCGGCCGCGGTGCACGCTGTAGCCCAGCCCTGCGAACCACTCGGCTTCGTCGTCGTCCGAGAAGGACCCGCCGACGGGGCCGATCGAGTCGACCTCGTCCGCGACGAACTCGTCGCGCATCGCGCGGCCGATCGTCGCGTTGAGCCGCTCGTTCAGTTCGGGCAGCGTCACGGTGGCGCGGAAGCGGCCGTCGAGGTCGAAGCCGTCGTGTTCGTTCCAGCCGAGCGTAACGCCGGCGCGGCCGTTGGTGTCGTCCTCGAACTCGGAGAACTCGTGCTCGCCGGTGAACAGCCGGTCGACGAAGCGCGCAGTCGCGCAGACGCCATAGCGGACGCCCTCGCGCATCACGTCGATCCGGCCCGGCTCGACCAGCGGGTCGCCGCGGCAGGGATTCGGCTCCTCGTCCGCGGTCTTCGCGGCCTCCTCGGCGCCGAGCGCCGCTGGCAGCAGCGCCAGCGCGGCCGCGATGATTGCCACCCAGTGCGCGGCGTTGCGCCCGACGGACCTCACTGCAGCATCCCCCGCTCGGCCGCCTCGAAGTAGTGGCGCCGGCACAGCGGCACGTAGCGCTCGTTGCCGCCGATCTCCACCTGGGCGCCCTCGCGCTCGACGGCGCCGTCCGCGGCGACCCGGACCACCATCGTCGCCTTGCGGCCGCAATGGCAGATCGTCTTCAGCTCGGCCAGTTCGTCGGCCAGCGCCAGCAGGCGCGCGCTGCCCTCGAACAATTCACCCCGGAAATCGGTCCGCAACCCGTAGCACAGCACCGGGATCGACAGCTGGTCGACCACGGCGGCCAGTTGCTCGACCTGCGCGCGGGTCAGGAACTGCGCCTCGTCGAGCAGCACGCAACTGATCCCGTCGCCCGCATGCTCGTCCGCGATGCCGGCATACAGGTCGGTCTCCGGCTCAAAGTGCCGCGCCTCGCTGCTGAGGCCGATGCGCGAGTGGACGCGGCCGTCGCCGCGCACGTCGAGCCTGGCGGTGTAGACCAGCGTGCGCATCCCGCGCTCCCGGTAGTTGTGGCTCGACTGCAGCAGGGACGTCGACTTCCCGGCATTCATCGTCGAATAGTAGAAGTAGAGCTTCGCCACCGCCCTCAGGCCCCGACGATCGCGACCACCGAGCCGGTCATGCAGGTCCCCAGCGTCGCGGCCAGCAGTGCCCGCGGCGCGACCGCAGCGAGGTCGAGGCGGCGCTCCGGGCACATCGCGCCGATCCCGCCGATCTGGATGCCTATGCTGGAGAAGTTTGCGAAGCCGCACAGTGCATACGTCGCAATGATGCGCGAAGACTCGGACAGCGTGCCCGGGGCGAGCTTCGACAGCTCGATGTAGGCAATGAACTCGTTCAGCACGGTCTTGATGCCGATCAGCGAACCAACGGTGGTCGCCTCCGACCACGGGATGCCCATGCACCAGGCGATCGGCGCGAAGATCCAGCCGGCAATACGCTCCAGCGACAGCGGTGCGCCGGCCACGTCCGGGAACAGGCCGATCGAGCCGTTGACCAGCGACACGAAGGCGATCAGCACCAGCAGCATCGCGAGGATGCCGAGGTAGATATTGAGCCCGTCGGTCGTGCCGCGGGTGATCGCGTCCATCGCGCCACCGTAGATCCGCGGCGGCTCCTTCAGTTCGTGGTCGGCGGCGCTCTCGGGCAGCAGGATGTGCGCGAAAAGGATGGACGCCGGCACCGACATCACCGACTTGGTCAGCAGGTGGCCCAGCACGCCTTCGAACATCGTGCCCAGCATGCTCGCGTAGATCACCATGACCGAGCCGGCGATCGTCGACATGCCGGCCGTCATCAGCAGCAGCAGCTCGTAGCGCGTCATCCTCGCGATGTACGGGCGGACCAGCAGCGGCGCCTCGACCTGGCCGACGAAGATGTTGGCGGTCGCGACCAGCCCCGCCGGTCCCTTGGTGTCCAGCGTCCTTTCGAAGACCCTGGCGATGGCGCGGATCACGACCGGCAGCACGCGCCAGTACCACAGGATCGCGGACAGCGCGGACATCACGATCACGAGCGGCAGCACCTGGAACGCAAATGTCACGACCGAGCCCGGCCCGGTGACATCGAAGGGCGTGTCGGCGCCGCCCAGGTAGCCGAATATGAAGCTGGTGCCATCGCGGGTTGCCGCGGACAGCGCATTGACGGCGCGGGTCAGATAGGCGAAGCCGGCGCTGATCACCGGCACGCGCAGCAGCAGGAAGCAGATCGCGAACTGCAGGCCGACCGCAACCACGACCAGCTTCCAGTTGATCGCGCGCACGTTGCTGCTGAGCGGCACCGTGATCGCGATGAACACGAGCAGGCCTAGCGCTGCCTGTGCGTACAGGGTCGTGTCCATCGGCAGCTCCTGTCGGGGTCTCGTGCCCTAGTAAAGCAGCTTGATCTCGCGCAGCCGCTCGCGCAGGTAGTCGTCCGCGAGGATCGGCTCCGGGTACCGAATCGGCCGCTCCTCGCTGACGCAGGACGGCAGCGTCGCGATCGGGTAGTCCGAGTTGAAATGCAGGAAGAACGGCATCGAGTACCTTGCGCGGCGGGCGCGCTCGCCCTCGGGATTGACGACGCGATGCGTCGTCGACGGCAGCACGTGGTTGGTCAGGCGCTGCAGCATGTCGCCGACGTTGCAGACCAGCGTGCCCGGCGGCGGGTTGACCGGCAGCCAGCGACCGCCGCGGTCCAGCAGCTCGAGACCGCCCTCCTCCGCGCCCAGCAGCAGCGTGATGACGTTGATGTCCTCGTGCGCGCCGGCGCGGACGCCGGACGAGCCTTCCTTCAGCGGCGGGTAGTGGATCACCCGCAGCACGCTGTTGCCCTCGCCAACCTTGTCCTCGAACCAGTCCTCGGGCAGCCCAAGGTGCAGTGCGATCGCCTCCAGCAGCTTGCGGCCCATCCGGTCGAACGACTCCCACAATTCCAGCGCCGCGCGCCGGAAGCCCTCGTCGTCCTCGATCCAGACGTTGTCGGGCATCGACGAGCGGTAGCGGTGGCCGGGCGGCAACTCGCGTCCGATCTGCCAGAACTCCTTCAGGTCGTGGTGCGTCGCGCCCTTGGCCGTCTCCACGCCGAAGGGCGTGTAGCCGCGCGCGCCGCCGATGCCACGGACCTGGTAGCGGGTCTTCTGCTCCTCGGGCAGCGCGAAGAACGCCTTGAAGCGGTCGAGGCATCCGTCGATGTGCGACTGCGGCAATTCGTGGTCGCTGACCACGGCGAAGCCGTAGCGCTCGAAGCTGAGTCCGAACTCGTGGGCGAAGGCCTCGGGATCGCGCTTGGCGAGCTCGTAACTGACCGGCGTGATGGCGTCCGTCATGGGCGCGCATTATGCCGCGTATTCCCGCCGCTCCCATAGTCCCGCATGATGGCGCCGATGGCCGCGCCCGACCCCTGGTTCGTCGTCGTCAACCCGGCGTCCGGAGGCGGCCGCGCCCGCCGCCGCTGGGCGGTGCTGCAGGCGGCGCTGCAGCGCCTGCAGCTGCCATACCGCGTGGCGTTCACTGAGTCGCCGGGCCATGCGACGAGTCTGGCCAAGGCAGCCGTCGCCGCTGGCGAGCGGCGGCTGCTGTCCGTCGGCGGCGACGGGACCTTCCATGAGGTGGTCAACGGCCTGTACGACGGCCCTGCGCCGCCGCCGGATGGCGTCATCGCGCTGGCCGCGCCCGGCGGCACCGGCAACGACTGGGCGAAATGGATGGGCGTGCCGGCGGACCTCGACCGCCTTGCGGCCGCAATGGCCCGAGGCCGTACGCGCCGCGTCGACCTCGGGCTGGCCACCTGCCGCGCCCCGGACGGCGAAGCGACGCTGGCCGTCGTATTCCACAACAACGCCGGCGCCGGCATCGACGCGGCCGTGCTCAGCAAGACACCGCGCCGCGGCCCCCGCGCCCTCGCCTACCTCGCCGGGTTGCTGCGCACGGTCGGAGGCTACTTGCCGCCGGCGTTCACGATTCGCGCTGGCGGCCGCGAGCTCGACGGCCGGCGCCTGCTCGTGATGGCGGCGATCGGCCCGCATTGCGGCGGCGGCATGCGGCTCGCGCCGGCGGCCGACCCGGCCGACGGCCTGCTGGACCTCGTCGCTATCGACCCGATGCCGCTGCCGCGGATGCTTCGGCTGCTGCCGGCACTGTTCAACGGCCGCCTGGCCGGCGACGCGGCGGTGCACACGCTGCGCTGCAGTGAGGCCGTGGTCGACGCGGTGCCGTCCTCCGCGGTCGAGGCCGACGGCCAGATCGTCGGCCGCACGCCGTTGATCCTGCGCCTGCTGCCGCAGGCGTTGTTGACCTTGGATTGCGGCTGATTCGCGGCGGAACTGCGGGATTTTTCGAGTTGACGGATCCCGGGTCGGCGGGCAGCCTAGCCGCTCCGGCCCAGCAAGGGGGGCCGATCCCGAGGAGAACAACAGATGGACTTCCGTTGTGCCCCGGCGCTGCTGGCCGCAGCCGCACTGTCGGGCCTCTTGGCCTGCACCGCGTCGCCGAAGGCTCCTCCGGGACCGGCGGCTCCCGAAACCGCGGACAAGACCACGCCGGCAGGCCAGGCCGGCACGGCCAGGGTCGCCTCGCTCGACGGCACACCGAACCCGTATCCCGGCACGACACGGCGCCAGACGCGGCACGGCGAAACGCTTTATTGCTGGCAGGAAGCCCAGACCGGGCGGCGCATCCCGCGGCAGAACTGCGCGACGGAGCAGGTGATGCGTGAGCGCGCCGAGGTCGCACGCCAGCTTCTCGAGGATATGCGCGATCCGGCCACCCGCGGCGGCTGCAATCCCGGCCAAGGTTGCAACTGAAGGAAGACAACACCGCGAGCGAGTTCCACCGGCTGCAGCAAAGGCTGCCCGGGCTGTTCCGCAACGTGTTCGCTGACCGGCTCGCGCCGCGCACGGTCGTTGTCGTGCCGGGCCTGTCCGTCGACGCCGAGGTGCTGTCTCGGGTCGTCGGTGCGCAGCACTACGAGGAGCGTGCGCTCAGCATGCTGCTGCTGCTGCGGCTGCCGAACACCCGGCTCGTGTTCGTGACCAGCCAGCCGCTGCACCCGATGGTCGTCGACTACTACCTGGAGATGCTGCCCGGCGTGCCGACCGCGCATGCGCGCGCGCGCCTGGTGCTGCTGTCGGCCTGCGACGGCTCGGCACGGACGCTGACCCGCAAGATCCTGGACCGGCCGCGGCTGCTGCAGCGGCTGCAGGAGGCGATCGGCGACCCGGAATCGGCGCACCTGTCCGTCTACAACGCGACGGCCGAGGAGCGCGAGCTCGCCGTCCGGCTGGGCATCCCGATGTATGCCTGCGATCCGGACCTCGCGCCGCTCGGCAGCAAGAGCGGCAGCCGCCGGATCTTCCGCGATGCAGGGGTCGAGATGCCGGACGGGGCGGAGGACCTGCGCGATCCCGCCGACATCGTCGACGCCATCGCCGCGATGCGCGGCCGCGACCCGGACCTGCGGCGCGTCGTCGTCAAGCTCGACGAGGGCTTCTCCGGCGAAGGCAATGCGACGCTCGACCTCGACGGCGCGCCCGACGCCGACGCATTGTCCGGCTGGCTGCGGGAAGCGCTGCGCAGCAAGCTGCGCTTCGAGGCGCGCAAGGAATCCTGGGACAAGTACCGCGACAAGTTCGAGCGCATGGGCGGCATCGTCGAGGCCTGGGTGGACGGCGAGGCCAAGTCGTCGCCATCGGCGCAGTTCCGGATCAATCCGCTCGGCGAGATCGAGACGATCTCGACCCACGACCAGCTGCTCGGCGGCCCGGGCGGGCAGATCTTCCTCGGCAGCCGCTTTCCGGCCGCCGAGCCCTACCGCCTGCGCATCCAGCAGCTGGGCCGGCAGGTCGCCGAGCAACTCGTCGGCCACGGCGTGCTGGGCCGCTTCTCGGTGGACTTCATCGTGACCCGCCGGGCCGGCGGCTGGTCGATCCTCGCCCTCGAGATCAACCTGCGCAAGGGCGGCACGACCCACCCGACGCAGATGCTGCAGTTCCTGACCGACGGCCGGTACGACGCCGAGGATGGCCAGTTCCGGACGCCGGCCGGCGACGCGCGCTGCTACTGGGCGACCGACAACCTGACCGAGGACTGCCTGCGGCGGCTGACGCCCGACGACGTCATCGACATCGCCGTCAGCGAGCGGCTGCACTTCGACCAGGGCCGGCAGCAGGGCATCGCGTTCTGCCTGCTCGGCGCGGTCGCCGAGTTCGGCAAGCTGGGCATGACCGCGATCGGCGATACGCCCGAAGCGGCCGAGCGCACCTACAAGGCCGCGGTCCGCGCGCTGACCGAGGCGGCCGGCGGCGGCTGAGGTCCGGCTCCGCCCGTCAGCGGAAGCCGCGCATGATCTTCCCGAGGGTCTCCGAGCCGGGGCACAGCCGCTCGAAGCCGACCTCGTTCAGCGGCTCTTCGGGCGTCCGGTGGCGGGCGTGGAAGTCGCGCCGCTTCTGGTCCACGTAGATCAGGCCCGTCACGTACTCGTTGCGCAGCGCCCTCTCCTGCACGTAGGCAGAGGCTCGCGCACGGTCGGTCGGGTCATAGTCCGGGTCGAGCTTGCGCAGCAGGATGCTGCTGCCGTCGTGCATCGTGACCGGCACCACCTCGCCGGGCGCGTAGTCGACCCTGATCTCGCGCTGCGGCGCGACATAGTCGGCCGCGACCGGCGTCCCGGAATGCTCGCGGACGTAGGCGTAGCTCTTGGTCGAGCCCTCGTGGTCGTTGAAGGTCACGCAGGGCGACAGCACGTCGATGATCGCGAAGCCATCGTGCGCGAGGCCGGCCTTGACCAGCGGCACCAGTTGTTCCTTGTCGCCGGAGAAGCTGCGCGCGACGAACGAGGCGCCCAGCGCCAGCGCGAGCAGCACCGCATCGATCGGCTCCTGCTCGTTCGCCTCACCCTTCTTGGACTTGGAGC
>JBFGAO010000056.1:0-6905 GCA_041568095.1 Steroidobacteraceae bacterium
ACCAAGGGAGTGCTCTACCATCTGAGCTATATGGGCTCTCCAATCCGGAAACAGCGTCCATTGTCGTCGCCAGTCCGAAAGGACCTGCGTTCGAGAACGACTCCGACCCGTGGCGTCGTATCCGCTCTATTGGAGCGGGTGATGGGGATCGAACCCACGTCATCAGCTTGGAAGGCTGAGGTTCTCCCATTGACCTACACCCGCATTCCTTCACCCTGAGCACGCAGGCAACGTGGGCCGCCAATGACGCCTAGCCACCGGATCTCTGTCGACAACTGGTGGAGGGGGTAGGATTCGAACCTACGAAGGCATGAGCCAGCAGATTTACAGTCTGCCCCCGTTGGCCGCTTGGGTACCCCTCCGGCAAATGAGCCGCGTATTTTCTGCCCGGGACCCGGCCATGTCAACGCCGGACTGCCCCCAAGTCCCTGATCCGGGTGAGATCGGGCCGCCTCAGAAGGCAAAGCCGCGGGCGATGAGCACCGCCAGCAGCGGCAGCAGCACCCACAGGCCGATCTGCAGCGCCACGCAGCCCCGGAAACGCTCCACCTCGCGGCCAAGCGGCGCGAACACCGGCACGGCGCGGGCCTCGCGGACCCAGCGGATCACCTGGCCGGTCGGGAAGACCGCAATGAGCCACAGCAGCACGAATACCGAGATCTTCAGCCAGAACAGGTGGTTGGCCAGGTAGAAGGCCGCCCCCTTGCCGAAATACAGGGTCCGGGCCAGCCCGGTCGCCAGCACCGCGGCCAGCGCCAGGAAGTGCCCGAGGTCGACCAGGCCCAGCAGCCGCAGCTGCGCCCGGTCCGGCAGCCGCCGGCTGAGCCAGTACTCGGACAGCAGCAGCCCGAAGGCGACGCCGGCCGCGAGCAGGTGCAGCCAGGCGAACAGCGCCTCCCAGATCTCCCGCCCGGCGCCCATCAGCTGCCCGCGATCAGCCGCGCGTAGCCGGCGGCGTCGATGTTCGAGCCGCAGACGACCAGCCCGACGCGGCGCCCCGCCAGGCGCTCGCGCAGCGGGCCCAGCAGCGCCGCCGTCGCCGCGGCGCCGGCCGGCTCGACCGCCAGCCGCGCGTGCTCGGCCAGGAAGCGCATCGCGGCGACCATCTCCTCGTCGCTGATCCGGACGACCCCGTCCAGGTGGGCGCGGCACAGCGCGAACGAGTACGGCAGCGCGTAAGGCGCGCCGAGGCTGTCGGCGATCGTCGCGACACGCTCGATGCCGCAGGGCCGGCCGGCCTCGAGGCTGCGGGTCATCGTGTCGGCGCCAAACGGCTCGACGCCCCAGACCTCACAGGCGGGCAACGCCAGCTTGGTCGCCGCCGACAGCCCGGACGCGAGACCGCCGCCGCCGACCGGCACGATCACCGCCTCCAGGTCCGGCGCCTGCTCCGCGAATTCGAGCCCCAGCGTCGCGGTGCCGAGCGAGACCCGCGGCCCCTCGTAGGGATGGATCAGCGCCCGGCCTTCCTGGTCGCGGATCTCCTCGACGCGGCGGAAGCCGGCGTGCACGTCGGGCGCGAACACGACCTCGGCGCCGTAGCGGCGGCACTGCGCGACGCGGAACGGGTTCGCGCTCTCGGTCATCACGACCTTCGCGGTGGTGCCGGCGCAGCGCGCGGCATAGGCGGCCGCGATCGCATGGTTGCCGGCGCTGATCGCGCAGATGCCGCGTGCCAGCTGCGCCGCGTCGAGCGCCAGCACGTTCAGCAGCGCACCGCGCGGCTTGAAGCTGCCGGTGCGCTGGAACAGTTCCAGCTTCATGACCGCGCGCGTGCCTGGCGCCAGCGCTTCGTCGACGGCCGGCCCCGCGAGCGCGGCGATGGGCGTCGTCAGCACGCGATCCGCGAGCGCGGCGCGGGCCTCGCGGATCGCAGCGAGCGTCAGCGCGGGGGTTTCCGGGGTGTCGGCGGGCATGGCTGGCGCATCCTAGCGGATTGCGCGAATCCGGCCGCCGCGGCCCCGGGGCAGCCATTATTTTGCGATGCAGCACGACAGAAGCGGGTGGCCCCGCCCGGCTAAATCCCTGAATTTGTGACGCTGTCCGCAAGGGGGTCCTGGCCGCCTGCCGGAGTCCTTTTTTTGCCCCCCGGAGGCCGGCATACTCTTCCCCGCTGTCGTCTCCACGGCACAGAAAAAAGGCGGGGATCTGGAGATGGAACGTCGTTTGCACACCCGGCACCGCGCACGTGCGACGGTCTACCTGATCGTCCCGGGTCGCAAGGGGCGGCTGTGCCGCGCGATCAACCTGAGCGCGAACGGCGTCTTCGTCGAGACCCACAACCTGGGCCTCGCGAAGGGTTCCATCGTCGAGCTCGCCTTTGCCATCAACCTGGGCCGCGTGACCAAGATCCACCGGCGCCAGGCGGTCGTCGCCCACGTGTCCGGCGGTGGCACCGGCCTGAAGATGGAGTGCTACGCGGCGCGTTGACGCCGTGGGCGATCCGCGGGTTTCCATGTCGGGTGGGGTTCCGGCACCTTCCAAGGTCCGGGGCCCCTCCCCTTTTCCCGCGCGATCCGCGCGCCGGCATGGCGCCGCAGCCTCCGCTGCCGGCAAACTGCGCAGCTGAGGCCCCGCGATGGCAAGGATCCACGACAACATCCTGCAGACGATCGGCCGCACGCCGCTGGTGCGGCTGTGCCGCATCGGCCAGGGCCTGCCCGGCGAGATCCTGCTGAAGCTCGAGTTCTTCAATCCCTGCGGCAGCGTCAAGGACCGCATCGGCGTCAGCATGGTCGAGGCGCTCGAGCGCGAGGGCCGCATCGGGCCCGACACGGTGCTGGTCGAGCCGACCAGCGGCAACACCGGCATCGGCCTCGCCTTCGTCGCAGCCGCCAAGGGCTACCGGCTGCTGCTGACGATGCCCGAGACGATGAGCCTGGAGCGGCGCCGGATGCTGCAGGCCTTCGGCGCGACGCTGGTGCTGACCGAGGGCGCGCTGGGCATGAAGGGCGCGATCGCGAAGGCGCAGGAGATCGTCGACGGCGACCCGGCGCGCTACGTGCTGGTCGGCCAGTTCACGAACCCGGCGAACCCGGAGATCCACCGCCGCACGACGGCCGAGGAGATCTGGCAGGACACCGACGGCCGCGCCGACATCCTCGTGGCCGGCATCGGCACCGGCGGCACGATCACCGGCGTCGGCGAGGTCATCAAGGCGCGCAAGCCCTCGTTCCGCTGCGTCGCCGTCGAGCCCGCCGCGAGCCCGGTGCTGTCCGGCGGCCAGCCGGGACCCCACAAGATCCAGGGCATCGGCGCCGGCTTCGTGCCGGAGGTGCTGAACACCGGGGTCATCGACGAGATCATCCAGGTCACCAACGAGGAGGCCGGCGAATATGCGCGCCGGCTGGGCCGCGAGGAAGGGATCCTGGTCGGCATCAGCTCGGGCGCCGCGCTGAAGGCCGCGCTGGACGTGGCCGCCCGCGACGACAGCCGCGGCAAGCTGATCGTCTGCGTGATCCCGAGCTTCGGGGAGCGCTACCTGAGCACCTGGCTGTACGAGGAACTGCCGAGCAATGAGGCCGCTGATGCCCGCTGACGCGCCAGCCGGCGCCTGGGAGCGCCTCGCCGCGGAGCTGGTCGCTTCCGGCGACTCGGCCGGCTTGCAGGCGCTCGGGCCGGGCGGGCTGCCCGACCGCGACGAGGTGCTCGCGACGGTCGAGCGGCTGCACCGGGTGCTGATCGCCGAGACGCTGCCGGCCGTCCGCGCCGGCGAGGACGCCGCCGCGCGCATCGCGCGCGAGCTCGCCGGGATCGAGGAACTGCTGCTGCCGCAGCTCGTGCTCGCGCTGGACGTCGGCGCCCGCCTCGGCGAGCGCCGCGCGCGCGACGCGGACGAGCTCGGCGCCGAGGCACGGCAGATCGCCAGGACCCTGATGGAGCGGCTGCCCTGGCTGCGCGAGCGCGTGTTCGAGGACGCCGCCGCCGCCTGGCGCGGCGACCCGTCCTGCCATCACCCGGTCGAGGCGCTGTACGCGTTCCCGGGCCTGTTCGCGATCACGCGCCACCGGATCGCGCACATCCTGTACGGGCTGGAGGTGCCGCTGCTGCCGCGGCTGATCGCCGAGGACGCGCACCGTCGCACCGGCATCGACATCCACCCGGGCGCGACGATCGGCCGCGAGTTCTTCATCGACCACGGCACCGGCGTCGTGATCGGCGAGACCGCGATCGTCGGCGACCGCGTGCGCCTCTACCAGGGCGTCACGCTGGGCGCGAAGAGCTTCCCGGTCGACGCCGCAGGCCGGCTGGTCAAGGGCCTCGCGCGGCACCCGATCGTCGAGGACGACGTGACGATCTACGCGGCTGCTACCGTGCTCGGCCGCATCACGGTCGGCCGCGGCAGCGTGATCGGCGGCAACGTCTGGCTGACGCACAGCGTGCCGCCCGGCTCGCGGGTCGCGCAGGCCGCGCCGGTCGAGACCGGCTTCAGGGACGGCGCCGGCATCTGAGCGCCGCCGCGCTTGCGCGGCCCCGCCCGAGTCTCTAACGTCGCGGGATTCCGCCTGCCAGGGAGCCTCCATGCGCCGTCCGCTGTCCCGCCGTGACTTCCACCGACTTGCCGCGGCGACCGCCGCACTGTCACTGCTGCCGGCCGGGCGGCTTGCCGCGCAGGTGCGCTTCGGCTCGAACCCGTTCCAGCTGGGCGTCGCCTCCGGCGACCCGGCCGCGGACGGCTTCGTGATCTGGACCAGGATCGCGCCCGAGCCGCTGGCGCCGCAGCGGCTGGGACTGGTCGTGTTCGAGGTCGACTGGGAGGTCGCCGAGGACGCCGGCTTCTCGCGCGTCGCGGCCCGCGGCACCGCGCTCGCGCGGCCGCATTTCGCGCACGCCGTGCACGTCGAGGTCGGCGGGCTGCAGCCGGGGCAGGAGTACTTCTACCGCTTCCGGCTCGGCCGCTACGAGAGCCCGGTCGGGCGCGCGCTGACGCTGCCGGCCGCCGGCAGCACGACGCCGCTCCGGTTCGCGCTGGCCTCCTGCGCCCACTACGAGCACGGCTACTTCTCCGCCTACCGCTACATGGCCGAGGACCGTCCCGACCTCGCGATCACGGTCGGCGACTACATCTATGAGGACGCCTACGGCGAGCGCCGCGCCAGGCTGTTCGACCGGCTCGAGGCGATCACGCTGGACGACTACCGCAACCGCTACGCGCAGTACCGCACCGACACGGACCTGCAGGCGGCGCACGCCGCCTGCCCCTGGCTCGCGGTCTGGGACGACCACGAGGTCGACAACGACTACGCGGGCCTGACCAGCGAGCACGAGCATTGCGGCGGCGCGCGGGTCCGCGAGAGTTTCCCGGCGCGGCGTGCGGCCGCCTACCAGGCCTGGTTCGAGCACATGCCGGTGCGGCTGTCGCGGATGCTGCCGGGCATGGCGGCGCGGATCTACGGCACGGTCGACTGGGGCACGCTGGCGCGCTTCTACCTGCTCGACACGCGGCAGTGGCGTTCGCCGCAGGCCTGCCCGCAGCCGGCGACGCCGCTGCGCTGCGACACCGACCGCGGCCAGAAGATCCTGTTCAGCGGCGCCGGCGGCGGCAGCTTCGCTGATCCTGCGGATCCGGACTGCCGCGCGCGGCTGAACGACCCCGCGCGCACGATGCTGGGCATGGAGCAGGAGAGCTGGCTGGACGAGGCGCTGGCCGCGGGCCGCCGCGCGCAGTGGAACCTGCTGACGCAGAGCGTGATGTTCACGACCATCGCCGAGGGCACGCGCGAGTCGCCGCGCGTCTTCACCGATGCCTGGGCCGGCTACCCGCAGGCCCGCGAGCGGCTGCTCGCGTCGCTGCAGCGCCACCGGACCGCCAACCCGGTCGTGCTGACCGGCGACATCCACAGCTTCTTCGTCAACGAGATCGCCGGCAGCGGCGGGCGCCCGCTGGGCGTCGAGTTCGTGACCTCGTCGATCTCCACGAACACGATCGACAAGAGCGCATTGCTGCCGCTGAACCCGCATGTGCGCTACCACGAGGGCCGGCACTGCGGCTACCTGCGCTTCACCGTCGACGCGGCCAGGCTGCTCGCCGAGGCCGTGGTCGTCGACAACATCCGCGACCCGCGCACGCCGCGGCGGGTCGCGGCCAGCTTCGAGCTCAGGCCCGGCGAGCCAGGGGTGCGCCGGCTCTGAGACCGTCCGCGCCGGCCGCCCTCACGGGCATTTCTTGCCGCGGCAGGGCTTGTCGCCGCCGCCGCCGCCGTCCACGCTGACTTCCTCCCAGACGCCCCAGGACGAGTAGCCCGCGTCGTTGTAGCTGCGGATCCGGTAACGGAAGCGGCCTTCGCCGGGCGCGTCGACCAGGCTCGTCACGTCGGCACCGGCCTGCAGTGACTGGGTCGAGATCCAGCCGCGCTTGTGGTGCTCCTTCTCGCGCTCGAACTGGTAACCGGTCTCGCCGGCGACGTCATTCCAGCTGAGCAGCACCGTGCCGTCGGCTTGCGCGCCCGCCGCAAATCCGCCCGGGGTCGGCGGTGGCGTGCCGGGTCCCGGCCCGCCGCCTCCGCCGCCGTCGTCCGGCACGCCGTCGAGTGCGGCCTGCAGGTTCAGCATGCCGTCCGTCGCAACCAGGCCTGCCAGTGCGGGGAGCGTTCGCACGGTCGCATAGATGCGGTCACGCACCTGCTGGTAGGTCCAGCCGGGCTGCAGGCCGAGCAGCAGGCCCGCGGCGGCGGCGACGTGCGGCGTCGCCATCGAGGTGCCGCTGAGCCAGGCGTAGTCGTCGATCGAGCCGGCCCAGCGCTTGTAGGTGGCGAACACATAGTCGCCCGGCGCCGCGAGGTCCACCGAGACCGGCCCGTAACTGGAGAACCAGGCGAGCTCGTCCGTGTTGTCGGTCGCGGCGACCGAAATGATGTTGTCCAGGTCGAACGACGACGACCAGTGCGGCGTCGTGTCCGTGTCGA
>JBFGAO010000057.1:0-6886 GCA_041568095.1 Steroidobacteraceae bacterium
AGCCGGCGAGGCGGCCGATGTCTATGCGCGCGCGATCCTGGTCGACGAGTTGTGCGAGGCGGCCCATCGCGGGCTGATCGCCGCGCTGGACGCAGCCGGCCTGCGGCACGAGGCGCTGCGCCGGTATGAGCGGCTGGTGACGCTGCTGGACGAGGAACTCGGCGTCGAGCCCGAGACCGCGCGCCTCGGGCGCAGGCTGCGCCGGCGCGATTGAGCCTGCGCCGGCGCACCTGCCGCCGTGTTCATGACTCGAGCCGCCCGGCCGTGACGACGACTTCCGGCAGCACGAAGCCGTTGACCGGCTTGCCCGCCACCGCGCCCACGTCGCGTTCGTAGATCAGCCGCTGGTCCAGGGCCAGCCCGTTCGAGACCAGTGATGCAACCGTCGCGACGAGGATCGCCGCGAGGGTCGTGTTGCGATTTGTCGTGTATGCGTTCATGTCCGTCTCCTGCTGGGTTCAATGCCTGGTACCGACCTTGCGCCTGTCGCCCGTGGCGAACAAACGCGATAACTGAAGCCGCGTGTAGAAAAACTTCAGTGCCGGCGTGGTCTCGACGACCTGCAGCTGCGGCCCCGCCACGGCGTCGCGCCCGGCGATCAGTTCCGCCTGCCGGCCCGCGCCCTCGGCCATCAGCCGCAGGCCGCCGAGTAGCCCTTCATTCCGCCTGTTCATGGCCCGTCTCCTCCGGTGCGGGTGGCGGGCCCTGCGCCCGTCCTTCCCGTTCGGGCTAGACTCTCGGCCAGCGGGATCGCAGGAACAAACGCATAAACTCAAGCGGGGTTAAGGGAATCTTTCCGTGGCTTCTGCATACGGCCGGTTGCCGCTCAATGCGCTGAGGGTCTTCGAGGCCGTCGCGACCCGCCTGTCATTCGCGGAGGCGGCCGAGGCGCTCAGCGTGACGCCGGCGGCGGTGAGCCAGCAGATCAAGGTGCTGGAGGAATACCTGCAGACCCCGGTGCTGCGCCGCAGCGGCCGCAAGGTCGAGCTGACCCCGGAGGGCGCCAGGCTGCTGCCCGGAGTGCAGGCGGGCATGGAGACGCTGGTCGCCAGCCTGCGCGAGCTGCGGATGCTGCGCGCCAGCGGCACCGTCAACGTCAGCACGCTGTCCTCGCTGATGCAGAAATGGATCACGCCGCGGCTGCAGCGCCTCCACGAGCGCTTCCCCGAGCTGCAGGTCGAGTGGCACACGTCGCGCGAAGCGGTCGACTTCGCGCGCAGCGACTTCCACGCCGCGGTGCGCTTCGGCGTCGGCGCGACGCCGGGGCTGGACCACGACGCGCTGATGGACGAGTGGCTGGTCGTCGTCGCGGCGCCCGGGTTGTACAGCAAGCACGGCCCGATCGACGGGCGAAAGTCTCTGAAGGGCCTGCCGACGCTGGAGTCGCGGGACGAGCCCTGGTCCCGCTTCGAGAAACACACCGAAGCGACGCCGTGGCCCGCGGGCCCGACCATCATCGACGACACCGTCAGCGTGCTGACCGCCGCGATCGAGGGCGTCGGCTACGCGCCGGCGCGCTGGTCCATCGCCGCACACGACCTGCTGGCTGGCCGGCTCGTGCTGGCGAGCCGCCAGATCGTGCCGTCGCGCTGGCGTTACTGGTTCGTCTGCCCGCCTGCCTACGCGGAATTGCCGAAGGTCGTCGCGCTGCGCGAATGGCTGCGCGACGAGGCCGCGGCGTTCCCGTCACCCGACAGCGTTGCGCCGCCCTGAGCAGTGATCGCGGCGGAGCCGCGCTGCGCATACAATCTGCCGCTGTTGCGGTTGTCACGACCATTCATTGGGATATCCACGATTTCGATGTGCGGCCCTGGCGATTACCGTGGACGCTGGCGTTTATTGGATTCCAGACCCGGGAGGCGCATCGATGCCTGGATATTTCGAGTTCCTGAAGACAGACGCTGGCCACTACCGCTTCAACCTGAAAGCGGGCAATCACCAGACGGTGCTGACCAGCGAGAACTACAACAGCCGCGATGCCGCGCACAACGGCATCCGCTCGGTCAAGATCAACGCGATGGACGACTCTCGCTTCGAGCGCCGCACCGCGCGCGACGGCTCGCCGTACTTCGTGCTGAAGGCCGGCAATGGCGAGGTGATCGGACGCAGCGAGATGTACCGCTCGACCTCGTCGATGGAGAACGGCATCAGTTCCGTGCGCAAGAACGCGGCGGTTGCCGCCATCAAGGACGTGAGCTGACGGACGCGCGCGGCCGGGATGCCCCCGGCCGCGCCCTGGCCGGGTCGGCCTGAATGGCCCGCGGCCACCTGTTCGTCGTCGCGGCGCCGTCCGGCGCCGGCAAGACCAGCCTGCTGCGCAGGCTGATGGAACGCCAGCCCCGGCTGGCGTTCTCCGTTTCCTGCACGACCCGCGCGCCGCGCGCACACGAGCGCCACGGCCACGACTACTTCTTCGTCAGCCGCGACGAGTTCCTGCGCATGATCGACGCGGGCGCGTTCGTCGAGCACGCCGACGTGTTCGGCAACCTGTACGGCACGACCCGCGCCCAGGTCGAGGATGCGATGTCGGCCGGGCGGGACCTGATACTCGAGATCGACTGGCAGGGCGCCCGCCAGGTCCGGGAGCGCCTGCCGGAAGCCGTGCACGTCTTCATCCTGCCGCCGTCGCGGCAGGTGCTCGAGGAACGGCTGCGCAACCGGCAGACCGACAGCGCCGACGCGATCGAGCGCCGGCTGGCCGACTCCTTCGAGGAGATCCGGCACTGGCGGGAGTTCGACTACGTGATCGTCAACGAGGAATTCGAGCAGGCCCTGCAGGACCTCGAGGCCGTATTCGCCGGGCGGGGCGAGGCCCTGTCCAGCCAGCGGCCGGGCCTCGCCGGGTTTGTCCAGACCCTGCTGCGGCCGCCCGGGGCCTGAGCAGCCGGGCAGTTCCCGGCGCCTGATTCCTGCGCTAGGATTTCCGGCAGCCAAGGGAGGGACTCCTGATGCTGTCCAGGGATAGGGAAGACAAGAGCAATGGCCGCGGAAACGGCACGAAGGACCGGCGCTGGCACGCGGTCTCGATCAAGCCCGGGAAAGGCTGCTGCCAGGCCGCCAGGGCAAGGCGCGGCCAGCGATGGCTGTCCGGCGAGGCACCGCGGCTGCCGCTGGCCGGCTGCAACCGCGATGGCGGCTGCAGCTGCATCTACCAGCACCACGACGACCGCCGCACGGGCGAGGGCAGGCGTGCCGAGGAGACCGGAGAATTCCGGGTCTTCCACCTGCCGCCGGTCGACCGCCGCGCGCTGCCGGATCGCCGCTGCAGGGCGGGCGACTGAGGCGGCGAATCGGCGCTGGCCGGGGACGGTGGCGATCCGGTATGCTCCCGGGTCCATTTGCCTGAAAAACCGGTCTTTTCCATGGCCCGCATCACCGTCGAAGACTGCCTGCACAACGTCGACAACCTGTTCGACCTCGTCCTGCTCGCCGCCAGGCGCGCGCGCCAGCTCGCCAATGGCGCCGATGCCCGCGTCGACTGGGAGAACGACAAGCCCACGGTGGTGGCGCTGCGCGAAATCGCGGAGGGCGAGGTCACGATCGACCTGCTCTCCGAGCCGGAGCCGGAGCCCGAGCAGGAGCAGATTCCCGAGAATCCGCTCGACCTCGGCGCCGACTTCCGCGCTCCGCAGCTCGGCCTGGGGGACTGACGCCGGGCGCAAGCGCCCATGAGCTACGCGTCTTCCATCCTCGGGCTCCTGCCGGGCGGAAGGCGCGCTCCCGGGATCGCGCAGCTCGTATCCAAGATCGAGGGCTATCTCCCACCCGCCCAGGTTGAGCGGGTCAAGGAAGCCTACGACTACGCCGCCACCGCCCACCAGGGGCAGAAACGCCGGTCTGGCGAGGCGTTCATCACCCACCCGATCGCCGTCGCGGACATCCTGGCCGACCTGCACATGGACGGCCCCACGCTGGCCGCTGCGATCCTGCACGACGTGGTCGAGGACACGCCCTCGTCGGCTGCCGAGGTCGAGCAGCGCTTCGGGCGCGAGATCGCAGAGCTCGTCGACGGGGTCACGAAGCTCGACCAGGTCCAGTTCAAGAGCCGCAAGGAGGCCCAGGCCGAGAGCTTCCGCAAGATGATGCTGGCGATGGTCCGCGACATCCGCGTGATCATGGTCAAGCTCGCCGACCGGACCCACAACATGCGGACGCTGCAGGCGATGCCGCCGCACAAGCAGCGCGCGATCGCACGCGAGACGCTCGACATCTACGCGCCGATCGCAAACCGCCTCGGCATCCACTCGGTCAAGCTCGAGCTCGAGGACATCGGCTTCCGGACCCTGTACCCGCAGCGCTACCGCGTCATCGAGCGCGAGCTGAAGCGCTCGCGCGGCAACCAGAAGGAGTTCCTGCCGAAGATCGTCAAGGCGCTGCGCAAGGCCCTCGAGGCCGCCGGCATCGCGGGCCGCGTCGAGGCCCGCGAGAAGCATCTGTACAGCATCTACGCGAAGATGCGGCGCAAGAAGCTGCCGCTGGCGCAGGTCATCGACATGTTCGGCGTCCGGATCATCGTCGGCAGCGCCGACGACTGCTACCGCGTGCTCGGCGTCGTGCACGGCCTGTACCGCCCGATGCCGGGCCGCTTCAAGGACTACATCGCGATCCCGCGCGTCAACGGCTACCAGTCGCTGCACACGACGCTGTTCGGCCCGAACGGCATGCCGATCGAGGCCCAGATACGCACCGACGAGATGCACCGGATGGCGGAGTCCGGCATCGCCGCGCACTGGCAGTACAAG
Source organism: Steroidobacteraceae bacterium (assembly GCA_041568095.1). Taxonomy (GTDB): domain Bacteria; phylum Pseudomonadota; class Gammaproteobacteria; order Steroidobacterales; family Steroidobacteraceae; genus SCUD01. The sequence continues at coordinate 4,743 of JBFGAO010000057.1, forward strand.
ACCGGCGAGAAGGACGGCCAGGAGCAGCAGAAGCGCGCGCGCGAGTGGCTGCAGGGCGTCATGCAGCTGCACGACGGCTCGGCCGAGGAGCTGCTCGAGAGCGTCAAGGTCGACCTGTTCCCGGACAAGGTCTACGTGTTCACGCCGAAGGGCGACATCATGCGGCTGCCGCGCGGCGCGACCTGCGTCGACTTCGCCTACGCGGTCCACACCGGCGTCGGCCAGCGCTGCGTCGCGGCCAAGGTCGACCGGCGGCAGGTGCCGCTGCGGACCGTGCTGCGCAGCGGGCAGACCGTCGAGATCATCACCGCGAAGGGCGCGCAGCCGAACCCCGCCTGGGCCAACTTCGTCGCGACCGCGAAGGCGCGCTCGGCGATCCGGCAGTACCTGCGCAACCTGAAGCGCGGCGAGGCCGCCGAGCTCGGCACGCGGATGCTGAACCAGGCGCTCGAGGAGTTCCGGCTGTCGGTCAAGACGCTGCCGGCCGGCCGACTCGACCACGTCGCGCACTCGCTGCACCTGAAGGACGGCCGCGAGCTGCTCGAGAAGATCGGGCTGGGCGAGCGGCTCGCGCGGCTGATCGCGCGGCGGCTGCTGCCCGGCGACGAGGAGCTGCCCGACACCGGGATCCAGGCGCCGCTTGCGATCGCCGGCACCGAGGGGCTGGTCGTCAGCTACGCGCGCTGCTGCTTCCCGATCCCGTTCGACCCCATCGTCGCCTACCTGTCATCCGGGCGCGGCGTCGTGATCCACCGCGAGAACTGCCCGAACGTTGCGGCCTTCGACAAGCAGCCCGACAAGTGGCTGCCCGCCGTCTGGCAGAAGGAGCAGCACCGGACCTTCACCGCGTCGCTGTCGGTGGAGGTCAAGAACCGGCTCGGCATCCTCGCGCAGGTCGCGACCCAGATCGCCGCGCAGCAGGGCAACATCAGCCACGTCAACGTGGACAGCGGCCACGAGGGTGCGCTGTCGACGCTGCTGTTCGAGCTGCAGGTCCGCGACCGCAGCCACCTGAACGGCGTGATCCGCGCGATCCGCGACATGCCCGACGTGATCAAGGTCGGGCGCAGCGCCGGCTGACGCGGCTATCATCGCCGGCGCAGCCGCAGCCGGGGGAGCCAGACATGGCACGCAGCATCATCCACACCGACCGGGCACCGCAGGCGATCGGGCCTTACTCGCAGGCGGTCGCCGCGGGCGGCGCCGTCTGGCTGTCCGGCCAGATCCCGATCGACCCCGCGACCGGCGAGCTCGCGACCGGCGGCTTCGAGTCGCAGGCGCGGCGCGTGTTCGAGAACCTGAAGGCGGTCGCCGTCGCGGCCGGCGGCGGCCTCGGCGACGCGGTGCGGATCACGATCTACCTGACGGACCTGGGCCGGTTCCCGGTCGTCAACCAGATCATGGCCGAGTACTTCAGCGAGCCGTACCCGGCGCGCGTGACGATCGGCGTCGCGGCGCTGCCGAAGGGCGCGGAAATCGAGATCGACGCCGTCCTCGTGCCGTGACGCTCGAGTCGCGACCGGTCACGGCGCTGCGCGGCGTCGGGCGGGCGCTGGCCGGCCGGCTTGCGCGGCTCGGCGTCGAGACGGTCCAGGACCTGCTGTTCCTGCTGCCGCTGCGCTACGAGGACCGCACGCGCATCGTGCCGATCGGCTCGCTGCGACCCGGCGACCGCGCCGTCGTCGAGGGCAGCGTCGAGCTCGCCGAGGTCGTGTTCCGCAGGCGCCGCTCGCTGCTGGTCCGGCTGTCCGACGGCACCGGGCACCTGACGCTGCGCTTCTTCCACTTCAGCGGCTCGCAGCAGCAGCAGCTGGTGCGCGGCACGCGGCTGCGCTGCTACGGCGAGGTCCGGCGCGGCCCGCTGGGCGCAGAGATCGTCCATCCCGAGTACCGCCTCGCCGACCGGCCCGACGCGCAGGCGCTCGAGGACGCGCTGACGCCGGTCTACCCTGCGACCGAGGGCGTGCAGCAGGGCCGGCTGCGGATGCTGACTGCGCAGGCGCTGGCCGAGCTCGAGCGCGACGGCCTGACCGACTGGCTGCCGCCCGAGCTGCATCGCGAGCTGCGGCTGCCCGGGCTGGCCGACGCGCTGGCCTGCGTGCATCGCCCGCCGCCGGACGCCGAACTCGCGCTGCTCGCGGCCG
>JBFGAO010000058.1:0-6862 GCA_041568095.1 Steroidobacteraceae bacterium
CGTGTCGTCGTCGGTCTCGACCTCGATCCGCCGCCCGCTGTTCGCATAGTGATGCCAGTAGCAGAGCATCGAGCCCAGCGACGCGACCAGCCGGTCGGCGACCTGCTGTGCGCCCGCCACGCTGTGCGGCTCGGGCTCGGGCGACTCGCAGCCCAGCGCGGACACGGCAGTGCGCAACACGTCCATCGGGTGCGCGCTGGCGGGCAACTGCTCCAGCACCGCGCGCAGCTTCGCTGTCAGCCCGCGCAGGCCCCGGAGCCGTGCCTTGTACTCGAGCAGCTCGGCCCGGTTCGGCAGCTTGCCGTGGATCAGCAGGTAGGCGATCTCCTCGAACTCGCAGGTCTCGGCGATGTCGAGGATGTCGTAGCCGCGGTAGTGCAGGTCGTTGCCACTGCGGCCGACCGTGCACAGCGCGGTGTTGCCGGCCGGCACGCCGGACAGTGCGACGGACTTCTTGGGCTTGAAGCCGGCCTTCGACTCCGGTTCCGCCATCGGCGTCACTCCCTCGCCTGGTCCTTCGAGAACAGCTCGTCGAGCTTGCGCTCGTAGTCATGGTAACCGAGCACGTCGTAGAGCTCGGCGCGGGTCTGCATCCGGTCCACGACGGCCTGCTGGCTGCCGTCGGCGCGGATCGCGCCATAGACCTCGAGTGCGGCGCGGCTCATCGCGCGGAATGCCGACAGCGGATACAGCACGAGCCGGACGCCTGCAGAACCGAGCTCCTGGACCGACAGCAGCGGCGTCCTGCCGAACTCGGTGATGTTGGCGAGCACCGGAACCCCGACCGCCTGTGTGAACTGCCGGTACTCGTCCAGCGTCGTCAGTGCCTCGGCGAAGATCATGTCGGCACCGGCCTCCACGTAGCGCGCCGCCCGGTCGATCGCGGCCTGCTGGCCCTCGACCGCGTGCGCGTCGGTACGCGCCATGATCACGAAGCCGTCGTCACCGCGGGCGTCGGCCGCGGCCCGGATCCGGTCGACCATCTCGTCCCCGGATACGAGCGCCTTGCCGGGCCGGTGCCCGCAGCGCTTGGCCTGCACCTGGTCCTCGATGTGCATCGCGCCGGCGCCGGCACGGACCAGGTCGCGCGTGGTCCGCGCGATGTTGAACGCCGCGCCCCAGCCGGTGTCCGCGTCGACCAGCAGCGGCAGGTCGCTGGCGCCGGTGATCCGCCGGACGTCCTCGCAGACGTCGTTGAGGCTCGTGATGCCGAGGTCGGGCAGGCCGAAGGAGGCATTCGCGACGCCGGCGCCCGAAAGGTAGATGGCGCGGAACCCACTGCGCGCCGCGAGCAGCGCGCTGTAGGCATTGATCGTGCCGACGACCTGCAGCGGTCGCTCGGCTTCGACGGCTTGCCGGAAACGCGTCCCGGCGGAGGCTTTGCTCATGCGTGATCCATGGTCTGATGGTCGGCGGTCAGGGACAATAGCGGCCCGCCATGCAGGATGCCCGGATGCAGGACCGCCTCGAGTGGGCGCATTTTACCGCCCCCGACGCCGAAGGGGGCAGCACAGAGCTGACGGCCGGCATCCGCTGGGTCCGCTTGCCGGTGCCCGGCCCGCTGCAGCACATCAATGTCTGGCTGCTGCCTGCCGACGACGGCTGCTGGCTCGTCGACTGCGGACTGGATACGCGGGCCGTCAGCCAGGCCTGGGAGCGTGTGACGGAACGCCCGCTGCCGGGAGGCCGGCTGCTCGGCATCCTCGTCACGCATCATCACCCGGATCACTATGGCTGCGCGGCGCGGCTGGCGGCGAGTCATGGCGTGACCGTGCGCAGCAGCGAGGCGACCGAGGCCGCCGTTGCGCGCGGGCTGGCGCCGGCCGACGAGGCGTTGCGGGAGCGCGTGCGCGGCTGGGCAGAGCGCTGCGGTGTCGTGCTCGACGACGAGCTGTGGCAGTTCATGGCCGGCGGCGGCTATGCGCGGCTGGTCGGCGGCCTGGCCCCGGCTGGCCCTCCGCTGATGCACGGCGAGACGCTCGCGCTGAGGGACCGCTGGCAGGTCAGCCTGCACGACGGCCACGCGCCCGGCCACGCCTGCCTGTATGCGAAGGGCCCGGGCATCCTCGTCAGCGGCGACCAGGTGCTGCCGGCGATTTCGCCGAACGTCAGCCTGTTCCCGTCGACCGAGGCGGAGGATCCGCTGGGCGCGTACCTCGCCTCGCTCGAGCGGCTGCGCGGCCTGCCGGACGAGGTGCTGGTGTTGCCGTCGCATGGCCGGCCGTTCCGCGGACTGGCTGCGCGGATCGACGGCCTGGTCGCGGAGCACCATGGGCGGCTGGCGCAGGTCGCCAGGCTGCTGTCTGCGCCCAGGTCGCTGGCCGAGATCGTGGCCGCGCTGTTCGGACATCGCCGGCTCGACCCGCTGAACCGGGTGCTCGCCATCGGCGAGACCCTGGCGCATCTGCGTCACCTGGAAGTCGGCGGTCGGGTAGCACGCAAGGGAGCCGGGCCGACCCTGCGCTGGCTGGCCTGAGGCCGATGTGGGGCCGTGTCCATGCCGCCGGTCGCCGGGGCTCCTCCGGACAGGTGAAATCTATTGCCTGTATCGTGGCGGCTAGATACGCTGGCGACCCACAAAGGGGTTGGGGGGCCTGACCCGTTTGTCGTTAATTACCAACAAGGCTTCCTGAGAGGAGTCCGAAATGTCCCAGCTTCGTCCCCGTGGCGCGGTCGCCAGTGCCGTGATGCTCGCGCTCGCCAGCGCCGCCGCTGCTGCACAGGAAGGCGTCGTCCTCGCCGAGATCACCGTGACGGCGCAGAAGCGCGTCGAGTTGCTGCAGGACGTCCCGGTCGCGGTCAGCGCCGTGTCCGGCGTCAAGATCGCCGAGGCGGGCATCCTGAAGATCGAGGACCTGAAGAACTACGTGCCGACGCTGTTCATGACGGAGACCGCGATCGGCAACAACATCGCGATCCGCGGCATCTTCTCGGGCGTCAACCCGGGCTTCGAGCAGTCGGTCGGCACCTACGTGGACGGCGTCTACCGTGGCCGCCCGCAGCAGACCCGCGCGCCGTTCCTGGACCTGGAGCGCGTCGAGGTGCTGCGTGGCGCACAGTCGATCCTGTTCGGCAAGAACAGCGTCGCCGGCGCGCTGAACATCACGACCGCCAGGCCGACCAGCGAGTTCTCGGGCTACCTGACCGCGCTGTACGAGCCGCGCTACGACGAGCAGGAAATCACCGGCGTGCTGTCGGGGCCGTTCTCGGATCGTTTCCGCGGCCGTGTCGCGGCGCGCTGGCGCGAGGCCGACGGCCACGTCCACAACGAGATCAGCGGCAGCGAGGACCCGTCGCGCGAGGAGAAGACCGCGCGTGTGTGGCTCGAGATGGACGTCAGCGACCGGATGACCGCGGCGCTGAAGTACGAGCGCGGCGAGTTCGACGTCGTCGGCCGGCAGATCGAGATCACGACCGAAATCCCGCGCGCCGGCGCGCCGTCGCAGACGAACCCCTTCGGCGGCCGGACGCTGGCGCAGATCTTCACTCTGTTCGGCGCGCCGTCTGCCGTGCTGAACAACACGCCGGACTTCGTGCGCACCTCGAACGGCGACTTCAGCAACAACGAGTCCGACGAGGCCGCGCTGATCCTGAACTGGAACCTGGACGGCAAGACGTTCACGTCCGTGACCGCGATGTCGAAGTACGAGTTCAGCGAACTCTGCGACTGCGACTTCACCGGCGCCAACGTGTTCAGCGTCACGCTGGCCGAGGACTTCGACCAGGTCAGCCAGGAGTTCCGGCTGACCTCGGATACCGGCGGCAAGTTCGAGTACATCCTCGGCGCCTACTACGAGAAGGCCGATCTGACCTACCAGGACTCGATTCAGGTCAACTCGGCCAGCGTGCTGGTGCCCGCGCTGAATGGCAATCCGGCATTCTGCCCGCCTGGCTCAGTTCCACCGTTTACGCCGTCGGCGGGCGCGCCATTGTGCGGCACCGCCGGCACGATGATCGCGAACACCGCCTCGCCGCGGCTGTTCCGGCAGGACGCGAAGAGCTACTCGGCCTTCGCCGAACTGACCTGGAACATGACGGAGGACTTCCGCACCACGCTTGGCCTGCGCTATGCGAAGGACGAGAAGGACGCGTCGCGCTCGCTGCGCTTCGCGAACCTGGCGACCGGCGCGCCGCTGTCCGGGACGCAGGCCGTGCTCGGGCCGATCGTGTACGCCGCGGCGTTCAATGTGCGCCCGCACAGCCTGTCCGGAAGCCGCGACGAGAACCAGCTGCTGCCGTCGGTGACCTTCGAGTGGGATGCCAGCGACAACACGATGCTGTACATGAGCTGGCGCCAGGGCGCCAAGGCGGGCGGATTCGACGCGCGTTCGAACAACCCGGCTGCGCCGCCGGCCCTGCGCTGCACCAACCCGCCGGCCAACAACATCCCGGCGGGCTGCCTGCCGGCTTCGGGCATTGGCTCCTTCCAGTACGAGGAGGAGAAGTCGACCAACCTGGAGTTCGGCGCCAAGATGAGCCTCGGCGGCAAGTTCGAGCTGAACGCGGCCTTCTACATGACGGACTTCGAGGACCTGCAGGTCAGCACCTTCGACGGCCGGCTGGGCTTCAACGTCCAGAACGCCGGCGAGGCGGACATCCGCGGCCTCGAGCTCGACATGCGCTGGCAGGCGACGCGCAACCTGATGCTGTCGGCGAGCCTCGCGTACACGGACTTCGAGTTCAAGGACTACTTCGGGCAGTGCATCTCCGGCCAGGCGCCTGACGCCCCGGACGGCATCAACTGCAACTACAAGGGCAAGACCAACGAGTACGTGGCGGACTGGGTCGGTACGCTGGCGGCCGACTACCGCCGGCCGATCTTCAACAGCCTCGAGTTCCGGCTCGGCTTCGACGTGTACTACACGGACGAGTACTTCGTGAACCCGACGCTGGACCCGCGCCAGAAGCAGAAGGCCTACGAGAAGGTCAACGCCCGGATGGGCGTCGGCGACCAGGACGGCCGCTGGTCGCTGTCGCTGATCGGCAAGAACCTCTTCAACGAGATGATCTTCCCGTACGGCAACGACACGCCGCTGGCCAGCACCTTCGGCGTGTTCAGCGCCTGGCGGTTCTCGGAGCCGGGCAGCTCGCTCGCGCTGCAGGGCACGATCCGCTTCTGAACGGACGCGAGAACGGCCCCGGCCCGGCGACGGGCCGGGGCCTTTCTTTTGGCTTATGCTCGGCGACATGAGTGCGAAGGTGCAGGACGCATGCGCCTGGTGAGCTTCGACGCCGGCGACGGCGGGGCGCGCCTCGGGGCGCTGCTCGGCGAAGACGGGCTGCTGGACCTGAGTGCAGCAGGCGACGGCGCCGCGTTCAGTTCGATGCTGGCGCTGATCGAGGCCGGGCCGGTCGCCTGGCAGCGGGCACGTGAGCTCGCGAACGATCCGCCGCCGGCGGCGACGCTGAAGGCATCTCAGGTCCGGCTGCTGGCGCCGCTGCCGCTGCCGGCGCAGCTCCGCGACTACATGTGCTTCGAGAAGCACGCGATCCAGGCCTTCGCCGCGGCGTTCCGGATGCGGGCCTCGCGCTGCGAGGACGCCGCCGAGCGCGAGGCGCTGCTCGCACAGGCCGCGTCCTACCGTCCGCCGGAGGCCTGGTACCGGCAGCCGCTCTATTACAAGGCCAATCGCTACTCCGTCAGCGGCCCGGACGACACGATCCGCTGGCCCGCCTACAGCCGGTTGATGGACTACGAGTGCGAACTGGCCTGCGTGATCGGCAAGGCCGGCAGGGACATCCCGCGTGAGCGCGCCCTCGAATTCGTATTCGGCTACACGATCTTCAACGATTTCAGCGCCCGCGATGCGCAGGGCGCGGAGATGGCCGGCGGGCTCGGGCCGGCGAAGGGCAAGGACTTCGACGGCGCCAATGCCTTCGGGCCCTGCATTGTCACGGCCGACGAGTTGTCGGACCCTCATGCGCTGCCGATGATCGTGCGCGTCAACGGCGAGGAGCGCTCGCGTGGCAATTCCGGCGACATGCACTGGAAGTTCGAGGACATGATCGCGTGGACCAGCCAGGGCGAAACGCTGCACCCGGGCGAGATCCTGGGCAGCGGCACGGTCGGCGATGGCTGCGGGCTCGAGCAGCTGCGCTTCCTAGAGGACGGCGACGTCGTCGAGCTCGAGATCCCGCCGATCGGCGTGCTGCGCAACAAGGTCGTCCGGGCTGCCACGGAGCCCGTGCGATGAGCAGGCGCGCATACCGCTGCGGCCTCGAGGACCTTGGCGGTGGACTGTATGCGTGGATGCAGCCGGACGGGAGCTGGGGCTGGTCGAATGCCGGCTTCGTCCGCGACGGCGACGAGTCGCTGCTGGTCGACACGCTGTTCGATGAACCGCTGACGGCCGGCATGCTGGCGGCGATCGAGGACGCGACCGGCATCGAGCCCGAGCGGATCCGGACGCTGGTCAACACGCATGCGAATGGCGACCACACGCACGGCAATGCGCTGCTGCCCAGCGCCGAGGTCATCGCGTCGGCCGCCGCCGCACGCGAGATGGCGGAATTCCCGCCCGAACTGCTGGCCAGGCTGAAGGAGGGCGGCGCGGCCGGCGAACTGGGCGAAGCCGGCGAGTTCTTCGCGGAAGTCTTCGCGCCCTTCGACTTTGCCGGCGCGCGCGGCCGCGCGCCGACCCGGACCTTCGAGCACGAACTGGACCTGCAGGTTGGCGGCCACCGCGTCGAATTGCGGATGATGGGCCCGGCGCACACGGCCGGCGACGTGCTGGTCTGGGTCCCCGGCGCGCGCACCGTATTCACCGGCGACATCCTGTTCATCGACAGCACCCCGATAGTCTGGGCGGGCCCGGTGTCGAACTGGCTGAAGGCCTGCGACTGGATCCTGTCGCTGGATGCC
>JBFGAO010000059.1:0-6798 GCA_041568095.1 Steroidobacteraceae bacterium
GCCGCAACCCACAGGGCGCGCGCCGAGCTGGCCGAACTGCGTGGCGACGCGTCGGCGCGCGAGAGGGCGCTGCGCGACCTGCTCGCCGCCGATCCTGCCGCGCCGGGTGCCGGTGCCTTGCTGGTCGAGAACCTGCTGTCGCAGCGGCGGCCCGCCGAGGCCCTTGCAGTCGCGCGCGAGCGGGCCCCGGAGACACTGCAGCGCAACACCTTCCTGCAGGCCTTCGAGCGCAACTGGGTGCCCCACCTGGAGGCGGCGCTGGCGTTCCGGCATCGCGAGGGGGGCGGCGGAACCGATCGCCTCGATGCGCCGCAGCTGGAATTGGCCTGGGTCGGCAGTTCTCCGGGCCTCGGCCGCTATCGTCTGGCGGTGGAGCTGCAGGCGCCGGAAGCGGGCCGGGTTGCGGCCGGCCAGCCCTTCGGCTCACGCGTGGCGCTGCCGGCCGCGCTGCCGCGCCAGCAGGACGACGGGGTCGGCGCCTGGCTGCACTGGGCACCGCGGGCCGGTGTCGTCGTCGAGCTCGGCCACTCCCCGTCCGGCTTCGCGGTGGACAACGTGCTCGGCGCATTGCGCTTCCAGGTCAACACGGAAGGCGGCCCCGTCTATTTCGGCATCGAACGCCTGCCGGTTGGCGACTCGCTGCTGTCGCTGGCCGGCCAGACCGATCCCGCCACCGGCCGGCACTGGGGCGGCGTGGTGCGCAATCGTGCCTACGTGGACGGCAGCGTCGGCGACGCGCAGTTCGGCGTCTACGCGGGGCTGGGCGTCGAGCTGCTGGACGGGCGCCAGACGGACGAGAACTCGGGCTGGCAGGCGGGACTCGGCTTCTGGCACCGTGCCGCGTCAGGCCAGGGCTGGCACGCCAACATCGGGGGCAATGTGACGGCCTTCGGCTACGCCGACAACCAGTCGCGCTTCACGCTGGGCCATGGCGGCTACTTCAGCCCGCGCCATTTCCTCGCCATCGGCCCGACCATCGACCTGCAGGGCCGCAGCGAGCACGCGACATTCCGGATCGAGGGCGGGCTGAGCTGGCAGACGCTGCGCGAGGAAGCAGCCGACTTCTTCCCGTCCGATGCCGCGCTGCAGGCCGCGAGCGGCAACCCGCGCTACCCCGGCAGTTCGCGCGACGGCCTCGGCGCGCGCCTCGCCGCCACCGTCGAGTGGCGAGTGTCCGATCGCGCCGTCGCCGGCCTGCGGCTGGAGGGGCTGCGCGGCGAGGACTACGACGAGGTGCGGCTGCAGGTCTACTCGCGCCGCTGGCTGGAGCCGGTCACCGAGGTGCGGCGCGATCCGCCCCACGCATTGCTGCCGCGGGACTTTCACCACCTGCACTGAGTGCCGGATCAGCTCCGGCGTTCGCCCGCCACCACCCGCTCGAGGAAGGACCGGAAGCCGTCGCCGAGCTCCGGGTGCCGCAACCCGTAATCGACGGTGGCCTCGAGGTAGCCGAGCTTGCTGCCGCAGTCGTAGCGGCGCCCGGCGAAGCGGTAGGCGTGAACCGGCTCGTCCGCGAGCAGTGCCGCGATCGCGTCGGTGAGCTGGATCTCGCCGCCGGCGCCGCGGCCGATCGTCTGCAGGCGGTCGAAGATCGACGGGCTCAGCAGGTAGCGGCCGACGACCGCGAGGTCGGACGGCGCATCGGCAGGCGCGGGCTTCTCGACGATCCGCGTCACACGGGCCAGGTTGCCGCCGCCTTCGGTCGCGACGATGCCGTAGCGGCCGGTTTCCGACTTGGGCACCTGCTGCACGCCGACGATGCTGCCACCGTGCCGCTGGTGCTGTTCACGCATCTGCGCGAGCACCGGCTGGTCCGCGTAGATCAGGTCATCGGCGAGGTGCACGTAGAAGGGCTCGTCGCCGACGACCGGCCGGGCGCACAGCACGGCGTGGCCCAGGCCCAGCGGCGCCGGCTGCCGGATGTAGATGCAGGCCGCGTCGGCCGGCAGGATGCCGCGCAGCACCGCGACCAGCTCGTCCTTGCCCTGGGCCTCCAGCGCGGCCTCGAGCTCGGGATCCGGGTCGAAGTGGTCCTCGATCGCGCGCTTCGCGCTGCCCGTGATGAACACGAGGCTGCGTGCGCCGGCCGCGAGTGCTTCCTCCACCGCGTACTGGATCAGCGGCTTGTCGACGACCGGCAGCATCTCCTTCGGGCTGGCCTTGGTGGCCGGCAGGAAGCGGGTGCCGCGCCCGGCCACCGGGAACACGGCGAAGCGGATCGGTGCGGGTCGGGTCACGGGTGCTCCTCACAGGCGGCGCGGATCGAGCCGCATGATACCGGAGCGCCCGCGGCCCGGCCCGCGCCGGCCCGCCCGCCTTCAGCCCTTCGGCTTCGCCTCCTCGAAGCGGAGGTTGGCGCGGTTCAGCTCGACCAGCTTCTTGCCGATGCCCTTGACCTTGACGAGGTCATCGGCCGAGCGGAACGGCCCGTTCTTCTCGCGGTGCTGGATGATCGCCTCCGCCTTGGCCATCCCGACGCCCTGCAGCTCCTTCGCGAGCGTGCGTGCGTCTGCGGAATTGACGTTGACGGGCCCGGCGAGGGCGCCCGGCGCGAGCAGCACGGCGGCCATCAGGGCCGCCCCCAGTCCCTTGGTGAACATCGCTTGACTCCCCTGTCGTTCGCGCGCGGCGCCCATCGCCGCGCCCGGGGAGACCGTAACGGACCAGCGCCGTGGCCGCCGCGCGACTATCGCTCCTGAACCTGCAGAATCAGGCCTGCCGACCCGACTGCTCCAGGCCGGCGACGAGGTCGAAGCGCAGCAGCGGGCGCTGGCTGTCCCAGCCCTTGCAGCCGGGGCACTGCCAGAAGTGGTTGATGCTGGAGAAGCCGCACATCGAGCAGCGGTAGCGTGGCGTCGTCGCGGCCAGCCGGCGCAGCACCGCCGCGATCTCCCCGACCGTCCGCGCGTCCAGCGCCGCCGGGTCGCGGCCGACCGCGCGCACGAGCCCGGACACGGTCTCGTCCTGCGCCAGGTAATCCCGGACCAGCCCCTCCAGCGGTGCGAAGTCGAGCGCGTCCGACATGATCGCGGCGAAGGCCAACTCGTTGCGCGCGTCCGGCCGCGCCGCGACCAGCCTGGCGGCCAGCGCGTCGCCATCGGGACCGGCGCCGCGCGCAAGTCGCACGAGCCGCGGCATCACCTCGATCGCCAGCGCCGCGTCGGCGGCCAGCACCGTGCCGAGCAACTCCTCGGCCAGCGCGATGTCGCGCTGCTCGGTCGCAATGTCGGCGCGCACCAGCGCGCCGCGCGGGAAGCGGCGGCGCTCCTGGCGGGCCGCCCGCAGGTGCTCCAGCGCCTCGTCGGGGCGGCCCTGCTGCCGCGCCGCCTCGGCCAGCTCGCAGTAGTAGTGCGCGATCGCATTCTCCTGCGGCGCGCGGCCGGCCCGGTCGAGCTCGCGAAACACCTCGATCGCGCGCTGCCAGTCGCACTGCTGCTCGTAGATGCGCATCAGCTTGCGCATCGCCGCCATCCGGTGTGCGCCTGCGGCCGCCAGCGGCTCCAGGATGCGCTCGGCCCGGTCGAACATCCCCGCCTTCAGGTAATCCAGCGCGAGCGCGAAGCTCGCCTGCTCGCGCTGCGCCGGGTCCAGCGACTCGCGCGCCGCGATGTTCTGGTGGATCCGGATGGCGCGGTCGACCTCGCCGCGCCGCCGGTACAGGCTGCCGAGCGCGAAATGCGTTTCGACCGTCTCGGCGTCCAGCTCGGCGGCCCGCAGGAAGGCCTCGAGCGCCCGGTCAGGCTGCTCGTTGACGAGGAAATTGACGCCGGCGAGATAGTCGCCGCGCAGCCGCTCGGCGCCCAGCGTGCTCGGTCGCGGGCGCCGCGACGCGTAGAAGCCCACGGCACCTGCCAGGAACAGCAGGCCGAACAGGACCCAGGGCGACTCGGGGAACATCCGTCAGCGGCGGCGTGCGCCAGCCCCCGCCGGTGGCTCAGTTGCGGATCGGGTGGTTCTGGCCGGCATTGACCCGCTCGCGCAGGTCCTTGCCCGGCTTGAAGTGCGGCACGTACTTGCCGGCCAGCGCGACGGCTTCCCCTGTCTTCGGGTTGCGGCCCTGGCGCGGCGGCCGGAAGTGCAGCGAGAAGCTGCCGAAGCCGCGGATCTCGATGCGCTCGCCGCCGGCGAGCGCGTCGCTCATGATCTCGAGCATCTGCTTGACGGCGAGCTCGATGTCCTTGGCTGGCAGGTGCTTCTGCTTCGCGGCGATGATCTCGATCAGCTCTGACTTGGTCATGGCAACGCCCGTGAGACTGTTGTTGTCGCTTCCGTCACCGACTGACGGAGTGCGGCGCCCTACATCCCCCGGCACCGCACCCCGTCCTTGCATCACTGACCGGAGATCTGCCCCTTCAGCAGGTCACCGAGCGTCGTGCCCGACGCGGACTCGCCGCCGCGGTACTGCTGCACCGCCTCGGCTTCCTCGTAGGCCTCCTTGGCCTTGATCGACAGCGCGATCACGCGGCTCTTGTGGTCGACGCCGATGAAGCGCGCCTCGACCTCCTCGCCGGCCTTCAGCACAGTGCGTGCGTCCTCGACGCGGTCCCGCGACAGCTCCGACGCACGCAGCTGGCCCTCGATGCCGTCGCCGAGGTCGACGATCGCGCCCTTCGCGTCGACCTCGCGGATGACGCCCTTGACGATGGTGCCCTTCGGGTGCTCCGCCAGGTATGCCGAGATCGGGTCCTTCGCGAGCTGCTTGATCCCGAGCGAGATGCGCTCGCGGTCCGGATCGATCGACAGCACGGTCGCCTCGACGGTCTGGCCCTTCTGGTAGTCGCGCACCGCCTCCTCGCCCGGGCGGTCCCAGGAGATGTCGGACAGGTGCACGAGGCCGTCGATGCCGCCCTGCAGGCCGATGAAGATGCCGAAGTCGGTGATCGACTTGATCTGGCCGGACACGCGGTCGCCGCGGTTGAAGGTCTCCGCGAACTCGCGCCACGGGTTCGCCTTGCACTGCTTCAGGCCCAGCGAGATGCGGCGGCGCTCCTCGTCGATGTCGAGCACCATGACCTCGACTTCCTCGCCGACGTGGACAACCTTGGCCGGGTTGACGTTCTTGTTGGTCCAGTCCATCTCGGACACGTGGACCAGGCCCTCGACGCCCTCCTCGATCTCGACGAAGCAGCCGTAGTCGGCGATGTTCGTGACCTTGCCGAACAGCCGGGTGTTCGGCGGGTAGCGGCGCGAGATGTTCTGCCACGGGTCCGCGCCCAGCTGCTTGATGCCGAGCGACACGCGCTGGCGCTCGCGGTCGAACTTCAGGATCCGCACGTCGATCTCGTCGCCGACCTTGACGACTTCCGACGGGTGCTTGACGCGCTTCCACGCCATGTCGGTGATGTGCAGCAGGCCATCGATGCCGCCGAGGTCCACGAACGCGCCGTAGTCGGTCAGGTTCTTGACGACGCCCTTGACCACGTCGCCTTCCTTCAGGTTGTCCAGCAGCTCGGCACGCTCGGCGCTGTACTCCTGCTCGACGACCGCGCGGCGCGACACCACGACGTTGTTGCGGCGCTGGTCCAGCTTGATGACCTTGAACTCGAGCTCCTTGCCCTCGAGGTAGCTCGGGTCGCGCACCGGGCGCACGTCGACCAGCGATCCCGGCAGGAACGCGCGGACGTTGTCGAGTTCGACCGTGAAGCCGCCCTTGACGCGGCCATTGATCATGCCGGTCACGATCTCGCCCTTCTCGAAGGCTTCCTCGAGGCGGGTCCAGGTGCGGGCGCGCTTGGCCTTCTCGCGGGACAGCCGGGTCTCGCCCGAGCCGTCCTCGACGGCGTCGAGGGCGACCTCGACTTCCTGGCCGACGACGACGTCGACCTCGCCGCGCTCGTTGCGGAACTGCTCTGCCGGGATCACGGCCTCGGACTTGAGTCCGACGCTGACGATCACGACGTCCGGATTCACGTCGACGACGGTACCGGTCAGGATCTGGCCGGGCTTGATCTGCTGGCTCGCCAGGCTCTGCTCGAACAACTGGGCAAAAGATTCAGTCATGTGGTTTCGGGCCCCCCAGGGCCCATGGTTTGGTTGCATGCCGCACGGCGTCCTGCCGTGCAGGGTCCTGTACTCACCGGTGCCGGCTTCCTGCCGCACCGACCCCGACCGGCGCCAGGCCGGTCCCCTTCATCGCGCCCCGCGCGTGGCCTCCGGGAACCGCTGCCTCGCGAGTTCGATCACCCGCTCGGCGACGTCCTCGATGGACAGCGCAGTCGAATCCACGATGACCGCGTCTTCTGTGGCGACCAGCGGCGCGATCGCTCGCGTCGTGTCCCGCCTGTCCCGCTCTGCGATCTCCGCGGAAAGGGCGGCGAGATTAACACTCAATCCCTTTTCATTCAACTGCTTATGGCGCCTGCGGGCCCTCTCTTCGGCACTGGCGGTCAGGAAGACCTTGAGCCCCGCGTCGCGGAACACGACCGAGCCCATGTCGCGTCCGTCGGCCACCAGCCCGGGCGGCTGCGCAAAGGCTCGCTGCCGGCCGATCAGGGCCGCCCGCACCCCCGGCCAGGCCGCGACCCGGGAGGCCGCCTCGCCGGTTTTTTCGGCCCGCAGCCGGCGGGTCACGTCCTTGCCCGCCAGCACCACACGCTCATTGCCGCCGTCGTCCACCCCGAAATGCACGTCCAGGCGGGCGGCGACCGCCGCGTGCCCCGCCTCGTCACCGGGCCCCAGCCCGGCCGCCTGGCCGGCCAGCGCCACGAGGCGGTACAGCGCCCCGCTGTCCAGCAGGTGCCAGCCGAAGCGCCGGGCGACCAGGCGCGCGATCGTGCCCTTGCCCGAGCCGCTGGGCCC
>JBFGAO010000060.1:0-6736 GCA_041568095.1 Steroidobacteraceae bacterium
GCGCGGCGAGGCCAGGTAGCCCAGCTGCTCGACCAGCCAGTCGCGGCTCGGCTGCGCCTGCTTGCCGCTGATCACCTCGACCACCTCGCCGTTCGACAGCCGGTAGTCCAGCGGCACGATGCGGCCGTTGACGCGGGCGCCGCGGCAGCGGTGGCCCAGTTCGGTGTGCACGAAATAGGCGAAGTCCAGCGGCGTCGCGCCGGCCGGCAGGTCCGCGACCTCTCCCTTCGGCGTCAACACGTAGACCCGGTCGCCGAACAGGTCGGCACGGACGCGGTCCAGGAAGTCGCGGTCGCTCTCGGTCTCGCCGTCGGCGGCCGGTGCCAGCAATTCGCGCAGCCACTCGATCTTCTCGTCGAAGGCGGCGTCGCGGCTGCGTCCCTCCTTGTAGCGCCAGTGCGCCGCGAAGCCCAGCTCCGACTGCTCGTGCATCTCCCGGGTGCGGATCTGGACCTCGAGCGGCACGGCGTCCGGGCCGATCACGGCCGTGTGCAGCGAGCGGTAATTGTTGTCCTTCGGCGTCGCGATGTAGTCGTCGAACTCGCCGGGGATGTAGGTCCAGCGGCCGTGCACGACGCCGAGCGCCGCGTAGCAGTCGGTCACGGAGCCGGTGATGACGCGGATCGCCCGCACGTCGAAGACCTGCTCGAAGGCCAGGCCCTTGCGCTGCATCTTCCGCCAGATGCTCCAGATGTGCTTCGGGCGGCCCGCGACCTCGGCCTGGACACCGGCCTGTGCGAGGAGTTCGCGGACCTCGCGCGTGACGTCCTCGATCCAGCGCTCGCGGTCGGCGCGGCGCTCGTTGAGCTGCTGCGCGATCTGCCGGTATTCCTCCGGGTGCAGCCAGCGAAAGGCCAGGTCCTCGAGTTCCCACTTCAGCTGCCAGATGCCGAGCCGGTTCGCGAGCGGCGCGTAGATCTCGTGGGTCTCGCGGGCCAGGCGCTCCCGGGCGGCCGGGTCCAGGTCGCGCGCGCCGCGCATGCGATGCAGTTGCTCGGCGAGGCGCACCAGCACCAGCCGCGGGTCGGTCACGGCCGCGAGCAGCATCTTGCGCAGCGCCTCGGCCTGTACGCCGGACAGCGGGCGTTCGGGCGACCAGTGCGCGCCCGACTGGAACTCGCCGAGCTGCCCGAGCGCACGCGCGAAGCGCGCCGTCGGCTCGCCGAAGGCGCGCGCAGCCGCGGCCTCGTCGAGCGCGCCTTGCGCCAGCAACGGGTGGAGCAGCGCGCCGGCCACCATCTCCTGCTCTGCTTCCAGCGCCGCGACGATCGCGGCGACCGCGAGCCCCTGTTCGATCGCGGGGCCGGCGGTCGCGGCTAGGTCCTCGAGCCCTTCGAGGCGCGTGCGCAGCGCGGAAAGCTGCGGGTATGCAGTGGCCGGCGAGTCGGTCGTCGTCTTCATCTCGAGCGTGCCGGTGCCATCTGAATGCCGCTATCATAGCCGCTCCGGCCGCCGGCCCCGACGGCTAGCGCGGCCCAAGACGGGGCGTAGATCCGCTGAAATCCGACTCCAGCACGAGACTCGCGATCCGCTCGCCGCGCTCCCGGCGTCCGCGCGCGCTGCGGCTGCCCGCCGCGCCCGGCGGCGTCGCGCGTCCCGCCGCGCCCGTGCGCATCCTCGGCCTCGACCCGGGCTCGCAGGTCACCGGCTACGGTGTCGTCGACTGCGGGCCGCAGGGACTGGCCTATGTCGCGAGCGGCAGTATCCGCGTCGGCAGCGGCGATTTGTCCGGACGGCTGCTCGCGATCTACCAGCACGTGTCGGCGCTGGTGGCCAGCTACGCGCCGGCCGAGGTCGCAATCGAGCGCGTGTTCATGCACCGCAATCCCGACAGCGCGCTGAAGCTCGGCCAGGCCCGCGGCGCCGCGCTGTGCGGCGCCTGCTCGGCCGGCGCCAGCGTGCACGAGTACGCGCCGCGCACGGTCAAGCAGTCGGTCACCGGCACCGGCGCGGCCGACAAGGTCCAGGTCCAGCACATGATCCGCGCGCTGCTGGCCCTCGAGGGCCGGCTTGGCGCCGACGCCGCTGACGCGCTCGCGATCGCGCTGTGCCACGCGAGCCACCGCGGCGCGTCTCTGCTGCTCGCCGCGCGGGGCCGGCCGTGATCGGCTTCCTGCGCGGGCGCCTGGTCCGCAAGCAGCCGCCGGCGCTGCTGCTCGACGTCGCCGGCGTCGGCTACGAGCTCGAGGCGCCGATGTCGACCTTCTACCAGCTGCCCGAGCTCGGCAGCGAAGTGCAGCTGCACACGCACCTGGTCGTCCGCGAGGACGCGCACCTGCTGTACGGCTTCGCGACCGAGGAGGAACGGCGGCTGTTCCGGGACCTGCTGCGGGTCTCCGGCGTCGGGCCCAAGATCGGCCTCGCGCTGCTGTCCGGGATCGACGTCGAGACCTTCCTCGCCTGCGTCGAGGCCCAGGACGTCGACACGCTGGTCCGGATCCCCGGCGTCGGGCGCAAGACCGCCGAGCGCCTCGTCGTCGAGATGCGCGACCGCATCCGCGCGCTCGGCCAGCTGCCGGCGCCGGGCCGCCCGGCGCAGCCGGGCAGCGGCGGCGCGCAGGCCGAGGCCTACGCGGCGCTGGTCGCGCTCGGCTACCGGCCGGCCGAGGTCACGCGGCTGCTGAAGTCCGTCGACGCCGACGGCGCCGACACCCAGGAACTGATCCGCCGCGCGCTGCAGACGGCGGTCGGCTGAGGGACAGGCCATGCTCGACCAGGACCGAGTCGTCGCCGCTGCCGCGTCCCGCGAGGACGAGGTCCTCGAGCGCGCCGTGCGCCCGAAGCTGCTGTCCGAGTACGTCGGACAGGAGCCGGTCAAGGAGCAGATGGCGATCTTCATCGAGGCGGCGCGGCGGCGCGGCGAGGCGCTGGACCACGTGCTGATCTTCGGGCCGCCGGGGCTCGGCAAGACGACGCTCGCGAACATCGTCGCGCACGAGCTGGGCGTCAGCCTGCGCCAGACCTCCGGGCCGGTGCTGGAGCGGCCCGGCGACCTGGCCGCGATCCTGACCAACCTGCAGCCGCGCGACGTGCTGTTCGTCGACGAGATCCACCGGCTGAGCCCCGTCGTCGAGGAAATCTTGTACCCGGCGATGGAGGACTACCACCTCGACATCATGATCGGCGAGGGGCCGGCGGCGCGCTCGATCAAGCTGGAGCTGCCGCCGTTCACGCTGGTCGGCGCGACGACGCGCGCGGGCCTGCTGACCTCGCCGCTGCGCGACCGCTTCGGCATCGTGCACCGGCTGGACTTCTATTCCGAGGACGAGCTGAAGGCGATCGTGCTGCGCTCGGCCGGCATCCTGGGCCTCGCCGCCGACGAGGCCGGCGCGACCTGCATCGCGCAGCGCTCGCGCGGCACGCCGCGGATCGCGAACCGGCTGCTGCGCCGCGTCCGCGACTACGCCGAGGTCAAGGCCAGTGGCCGGATCAACGCGAAGGTCGCCGTCGCGGCGCTCGACATGCTCGAGGTCGACCGGCTCGGCTTCGACGTGCTGGACCGGCGGCTGCTGCTCGCCGTGATCGAGAAGTTCGGCGGCGGGCCGGTCGGCATCGACAGCCTGTCCGCCGCGCTCGGCGAGGAGCGCGGCACGCTCGAGGACGTCGTCGAGCCCTTCCTGATCCAGCAGGGCTACCTGATGCGGACCGCCCGTGGCCGCGTCGCAACGCGGGCAGCCTGGCAGCACTTCGACCTCGAGCCGCCGGCCGGCGACGCGCCCGGCGGCAGCATGCCGCTGTTCCGCGAATGAGCACGCCGGCCGTGCCGGGACCGGCCTTCGTGCTGCCGGTCCGCGTGTACTGGGAGGACACCGATGCCGGCGGCGTCGTCTACTACGCGAACTACCTGCGCTTCCTGGAGCGCGCCCGCAGCGAATGGCTGCGCGCGATCGGGATCGACCAGGCTGCGCTGGCCCGCGATGAACGGCTGCAGTTCGCCGTGGTCGAAGCCCACGTCCGCTACCACCGGCCGGCGCGCTACGACGACCTGCTGCAGGTCTCGGTGCGGGCCGAGGGGCGGGGAGGGGCCTCGGTGCGCATGACGCAGGAGATCCGCCGCGGCAGCCCCGACGGCGAGCTGCTGGTCAGCGCCGCGATCCGCGCGGCCTGCCTTGATTCGGACAGCCTGAAGCCGCGGCCGCTGCCGCCGGCGCTGGCGAGGGAGATGGGACTTGGCTGAGCAACTGTCGGTGTTCAAGCTGATCCTCGAGGCCAGCGTGGTCGTGCAGGGCGTCATCGTCCTGCTGCTGGGCGCCTCGGTGGTCTCCTGGGCGATCATCTTCCGCAAGCGCCGGCTGCTGCGGGAGTCGGAGGTCGAGGCCAACCGCTTCGAGGGCGTGTTCTGGTCCGGCGGCGACCTTGGCAAGCTGTACCGCGCGATCGAGGCGCGCGGCGGTGCCGCGCTCGGCATGGAGGGCATCTTCGAGGCCGGTTACGGCGAGTTCACGCGGCTGCGGCCGCAGTCGGGGCTGGCGCCGGCGCAGGTGCTGGAGGGCGTGCGCCGCGCGATGCGCGTCGCGCAGCTGCGCGAGATCGACCGGCTCGAGGAGAGCCTCGCGACGCTGGCTACGGTCGGCTCGACCAGCCCCTACGTCGGGCTGTTCGGCACGGTCTGGGGGATCATGGGCGCCTTCCACGGGCTCGGGAACGTGCAGCAGGCGACGCTGGCGATGGTCGCGCCGGGCATCGCCGAGGCGCTGATCGCGACCGCGGTCGGCCTGTTCGCGGCGATCCCGGCCGTTGTCGCCTACAACCGCTACGCCGACAAGGTCACGCGGCTCGAGCTGCGCTACGACACCTTCATGGACGAGTTCTCTACGCTGCTGCAGCGCCACGCGACGGCGCGGAGCGCCTGAGATGCAGGAGCACGGCCGGCGGCGGCGGCTGATGGGCGAGATCAACGTCGTCCCGTACATCGACGTGATGCTGGTGCTGCTGATCATCTTCATGATCACCGCGCCGCTGCTGACCCAGGGCGTGCAGGTCGAGCTGCCGGACGCGGATGCGCGGCCGATCGACCCGGATTTGCTGAAGGACCGCGAGCCGCTGGTGCTGTCGGTCGACCGGCAGGGCCGCTATTACCTCAATGTCGGCACCGACGAGGACGCGCCGATCGACGACGACGAGGTCGCCCGCCGCGCCGGCATCGTGCTTGCACGCGACGCGCAGACGCCGGTGCTGGTCAAGGCCGACGAGCAGGTGCCCTACGGGCGGGTCGTGCAGGGCATGGTGCTGCTGCAGGCCGCCGGCGCGTCGAAGATCGGCTTCCTGACGGACCCGAAGGCCAGGCGGGCGCTCGAGGAACTCGAGCGGCGGCGCTAGCCGTGGCCCGCGGCACCGCATCCTGGGGCTGGTCGATCGCGTTGCACGGGGTGCTGGCCGGCGCGCTGTACCTCGGATTCACGCTGCGGCCGGCGCCGGACCCGCCGCCGGAGCCCGCGCAGATCGAGGCCGTCGTGATGGACCAGGCGATCATCGCCGCCGCCGACGCACAGCGCCGGCAGACGCAGCGGCAGGCCGATCTCGAGCGGCAGCGCCGCGAGCAGGCCGAGGCTGAATTGCGCCGGCAGCAGGAAGAGGAGCAGCAGCGCCTGCAGCAGGCGGAGGACGAGCGCCGCGCCGAGCAGCAGCGCCAGCTGCAGGCCCGCCAGGAGGCCGAGCGCCGCGCGAAGGCCGAGGCCGACGCGAAGCGCCGGGCCGAGGAGCAGGCGCGTGCGAAGGCCGAGGCGGAGCGCCGGCGCGCCGCCGAGGACGCCGCCCGCAAGGCCCGGCTGGAGGCCGAGGAGAAGGCCCGGCTCGAGGCCGAGCTGCGGTCCCGGCTCGCCGCCGAGGAGCGGCGAACCGCGGCCGTGTCCGGCGGTCAGAGGAACCTGTACGTCGCGGCGATCCAGGCGCACGTCGAGCGGCGCTGGTTCAAGCCGCCGGGTATCCGGGCGGGCATGCGCTGCACGGTGGTCGTGACGCAGATCCCGGGAGGGGAAGTCGTGGGAGTACGTTTTGCGGTCTGCAATGCCTCGGACGCCGTGCGTGTCTCGATCGAGACGGCGGTCCGGAACGCCTCGCCGCTGCCGGCGCCGCCGGACCCGGCGCTGTTCGAGCGCGAGATCCACCTCGAGTTCAAGCATGAGGACGCCTGAGATGCCGCTGCTGCGCCGTGCCCTGGCCCTGCTGGCCCTCGCGCTGCTGCCGCTCGCGGCCCAGGCCCAGCTGACCGTGCAGATCACGCGCGGCATGGCCGAGGCCGTGCCGATCGCGATCGTGCCCTTCGCCTGGGAGCAGGCCGGTGCGGCGCCCTTCGACGTCGCGGCGACCGTGCAGGCCGACCTCGAGCGCAGCGGGCGCTTCCGCGGCCTGCCACGCACGGACCTGCTGGAGTTCCCGCGCCAGGCCAGCCAGGTGGACCCGGCGAACTGGCGCCTGATGAAGGTGGACTACGTGCTGGTCGGCGGGCTGCGCCCGCTCCCGGATGGCCGCTACGAGATCCGCTACGAGCTGGTGCAGGTCGCGACCGGCCAGCGGCTGCTGGGCCAGGCGCTGCCGGCCGAGGCGGGCGCGCTGAAGATGGCCAGCCACCGGGTGTCGGACGCGGTCTACGAGCGGATCCTCGGCGTGCGCGGCGCCTTCGCGACGCGGATCGCCTATGTAGCCGTCGACGGGCCGGTGCGCGCCCGCAACTACCGCCTCGCCGTCGCCGACGCCGACGGCGCGAACGAGCATGTCGTGTTCAGCTCGCCGGAGC
>JBFGAO010000061.1:0-6713 GCA_041568095.1 Steroidobacteraceae bacterium
AGCTTCGACGTCGGCGAGCGCCTGGACGCGCTGTTCGAGGACGACGAGAAGATCCTCGCGAAGCTGGACTGGAACATCACCGACAGCCACCGTGCGTCGCTGGCCTACCAGAAGATCGAGGGCAACGAGGTCGTCACCAGCAACAACAGCACCTCGCAGAACCGGCTGTCGACGCCATCCAACTGGTACAACCGCGCTCAGGCGATGGAATCCCTGTCCTTCCAGCTGTTCTCGGACTGGAACGAGGTGTTCTCGACCGAGTTCAAGTTCGCGCGCAAGGAAGTGGACACGGCACAGGTCTCGCTTAAAGGCACGGACTTCGCCGAGTTCCAGATCCGCACGCCCAGCGGCGGCACGGTCTTCGTAGGCCCGGACGAGTTCCGGCACGCGAACGCACTGACCAACGACCTCGACCAGTACAAGCTGAAGGGCAATTTCTTCCTCGGCGACCACACGGTGACGATGGGCATCGAGCGCGAGGAACTGGACATCTTCAACATCTTCGTTCAGCGCAGCAGCGGCCAGTACATCGTCAACAGCATCACGGACTTCCAGAACCGGACCGCCGCGACGCTGAACTACCAGAACGCTTTCACCAACGTGAAGAGCGACGGTGGGGCGACCTTTGCCTTCGAGACAACCGGCTTCTACGTGCAGGACGAGTGGCGGATCTCGCCGGAACTGAAGGTCCAGGCGGGCGTCCGGCTGGACAAGTGGTCCAGCGACGACAAGCCGCTGCTGAACACCAATTTCCGGAACCGCTACGGCTACTCGAACCAGCACACGCTCGACGGCCGCGACCTGGTGATGCCGCGCATCGGCTTCAACTGGCAGTGGCGCCCGGAGACGACGATCCGCGGCGGCTTTGGCCTGTTCGGCGGCGGCACGCCAAACGTCTGGCTGTCGAACAGCTACTCGCAGGACGGCGTCACGGTTGTCACGCAGCAGATCACCTCCAGCTCGCCGGCCAACCTGCGCGCCGGGCTGCAGAACATCGACGGCTTCAAGATCAACCAGGCCATCCTCGACAACCACGCGTCGCTGCGCGGCGACGGGGCGGTCAATGCGATCGACCCGAACTTCGAGATCCCGTCGCAATACCGCTGGAACCTGGGCGTGCAGCATGAGCTGCCCTGGGACATCCAGCTGAACGCGGACCTGATCCTGTCCAAGGTCAAGCACGAGGTCCTGTGGAAGGACCTGCGGCTGGCGCAGACGGGAACCGCGCCGGACGGCCGGCCGATCTACGCGCGTCGCACCGGCGACACGACCCGGCCTACGTCGGTGCAGGACCTGTTGCTGACCAACACGACCGAGGGCGAGGGCACGGTGTTCTCGGTGGACCTGTCGAAGACCTGGCGCACGGCGGCCGGGCGCTTCGACGCCTACCTCGGCTACGGCTTCCAGGACATCAAGGACGTCAACTCGGGCACCAGCTCGCAGGCGTCGTCGAACTGGGACAACCTGGCCGTGTTCGACCCGAACAACCCGGAGCTGTCGACCTCGAACTACGAGATCGAGCACCAGTTCAAGGGCGCGTTCACCTGGCGCAAGGCCTTCTTCGGCGACTACGAGTCGAGCATCAGCCTGATCGGCGAGCGGCGCTCGGGCCGGCCGTACAGCTTCACCTTCGGCGGCGGCACGACGATCTTCGGCGACCCGCGGCAGTCGACGCGCCAGCGCCACCTGTTCTACGTTCCCGCCAACGACGCCGACTTCCAGGTGTCGGGTGGCCTGACGAAGGACCAGGTGAACGCCTACATCCAGCAGTTCGGGCTGGAGCAGTACCGCGGCAAGATCGTGCCGCGCAACTCGCACCGCAGCCCCTGGGCGACGATCCTGGACCTGCGCTTCGCGCAGGAGCTGCCGGTCTGGCGCGGCAGCCGCGGCATCCTGACGCTGGACATCGAGAACCTGGCCAACATGATCAACAAGGATTGGGGGCAGTTCCGGCAGGTATCCTTCCCGTACGTGACGCCGGTGCTCGCCGCGTCGATCGACGGGGCGACTGGCAAGTACGTCTACCGGCCGCGGTCGGGGCAGACGGGACCTTTTGCGCCGAACTTCTCGCTGGGGGGAGGGGCGTTGCCGTCGGTCTGGCGCATCCAGCTGGGCGTCCGCTTCGAGTTCTGAGCCAGTCCTCGCGATTGGACGAGGGCGCGGCGGGCAACCGCCGCGCCCTTTTTGCTGGCCGCGGCGACCTGCCGGGCTAGACTGTCGGCGTGTCGCGGCAATCGCAGATCACCCGGCAGTGCGCCGACGCGGTGCTGATGGTGCGCCCGGCGGCTTTCGGCCCGAACCCGCAGACCGCAGCGTCGAACCGCTTCCAGGTCGCCGGCGCGCGCGCCGACGTCGCGCTCCGCGCGCGCGAGGAGTTCGACGGCGCCGTGGACGCGCTGCGCGCGGCCGGCGTCACGGTGCAGGTCGCCGACGACACGCCGGAGCCGCCCAAGCCCGATGCCTGCTTCCCGAACAACTGGGTCAGCTTCCACGGCGACGGCACGGCGGTGCTGTACCCGATGCTGGCCGAGAACCGGCGCGCCGAGCGGCGCAGCGAATTGCTCGAGGCGCTGCCGCGCGCCGGCTTCGAGTTGCGGCGGGTCGTGGACCTCAGCGGCTGGGAGGCGCGCGACGAGTACCTCGAGGGCACCGGCAGCCTGGTGCTGGACCGCGTGCAGCGCGTCGCCTACGCCTGCCCGTCGCCGCGCACGACGGCGGCCGCGCTGGACGACTTCGCCGCGCAGCTCGGCTATCGCGTCGTGCGCTTCGACGCGCGCGGCCCCGGCGGCCGCCCCGTCTACCACACCAATGTCTTGCTGGCCCTCGGCGAGCGCTACGCAGTGCTGTGCGGCGACTCGCTGCCGGACGGCGAGGAGCGGCGGCGCGTCGAGCGCGAGATCGCCGACGGCGGCCGCGAGCTGGTGACGATCAGCGTCGCGCAGATGCACGGCTTCGCCGGCAACCTGCTGGGCCTGCAGGCCCGCGACGGCCGGCCGCTGGTCGCGATGTCGACGACCGCCTGGGGCTGCCTGGAACCTGCGCAGCGGCGCGCGCTGGAGCGCCACGGCGAGGTCGTCACCGCGGCGATCCCGACCATCGAGCGCCATGGCGGCGGCAGCCTGCGCTGCATGCTCGCGGAGCTGTTCCTGCCGCGCAGGCCGGGGCTGGCGCGATGCTAGAATCGCCGCGCCCCGCGTGACGGAGCCCGCGTGCTCGAACTCGCCGTCAAGACGCTGATCGCCTACCTGCTGGGCTCTCTGATGGGCGCGCTGCTGGCGGGCCGGCTGCGCGGCGTCGACATCCGGGAGATGGGCAGCGGTAATGCCGGCGGCACCAACGCCTGGCGCACGCAGGGCTTCGGCTTCGCGCTCGCCGTCGTCGTCGTCGACGTCGGCAAGGGCGCGCTGGCCGCCGGCTGGCTGCCGGGCTGGACGCTGCCAGGCATACCGCCGGACCCGGCCGTCGCGCGCGACTGGCTGGCTGTGGCCTGCGCGACAGCCGCGATCGCCGGTCACGTGTTCCCGCTGTACCACGAGTTCCGCGGCGGCAAGGGCGGCGCGACGCTGATCGGCGTGCTGGCCGTGCTGGCGCCCGACGTGCTGCTGCCCGCACTGGGCGCCGCGCTCGCGGTGCTGCTGCTGACCGGCTATGTCAGCGTCGCGACGATGACGGCGGCGGCCTCGGTGCCGGCCGCGCTGCTGTGGCTGCGCGACGTGCCACCGCTGCCGCTGGTGACCCTCGGCCTCGCGATGGCCGGCTTCCTTGCCTGGACGCACAGCGCCAACCTCGCGCGGCTGCGCGCAGGCAGCGAGCCGCGCGTGACGCGCCTGTGGCTGCTGAAGGGAAGGAGCGGCCGCTGAGCCGGCGCCGGGAATTGCTGGCGCTGCTCGCCGACGGACGCGAGCATTCAGGCGAGGAACTCGCCACCCGGCTCGCGGTGACGCGCGCGGCGGTCTGGAAGCAATTGCGCCAGCTGCAGGACTGGGGGCTCGAGGTCGTCGCGCGGCCGCGCCGCGGCTACCGGCTCGCGCAGCCCCTGGAACTGCTGGATCCCGCCGCGGTCCGTGCGGCGCTGCCGGGCCTCGCGGCCGAGCGGCTGCGCGAGCTCGTCGTCGAGGACGAGCTGGACTCGACCAACGACCGCCTGCTCGCCGTCGCGGACCTGCCGGCCGGGCGCTTCGATGCCTGCCTCGCGGAATTCCAGCGCGCCGGTCGCGGCCGGCGCGGGCGTCACTGGGTGGCGCCCTATGGCTGCGGGCTGTGCCTGTCGCTGAACTGGAGCTGGAGCGATGCGCCGGCCGGGCTCGGCGCGCTGTCGCTGGCTGCCGGCGTCGCGGTGCTGCGCACGCTGGCCGCCGCCGGGCTGCGGGATGCGGCGCTGAAGTGGCCGAACGACCTGCTGCACCAGGACCGCAAGCTCGGCGGCATCCTGATCGAGATGCAGACCGAGGCCGCCGGCGCCGCCTACGCGGTGATCGGCGTCGGGCTCAATGTCGCGCTGCCGGCGACGGCGCTCGCCGCGCTGCGCGTCGAGGGCGTTGCCGCGACTGACCTCGCGTCGACACTGGGCAAGGCGCCGCCGCGCAGCGCGCTGGCCGGCGCACTGATCGGCCAGCTGGCGCTGGCGCTGGAGGAATTCGGCGCACGCGGGCTCGCGCCCTTCGCGGCCGAGTGGCAGCGCGCGGACGCGCTGGCCGGCCGTCCGGTCCGCGTCAGCCTGGACGGTGAGCCGGTCGACGGCGTCGCGCGCGGCATCGACGAGGACGGCGCGCTGCTGGTCGAGACGCCGGCCGGGCGGCGCCGCTTCGTGTCCGGCGAGGTCAGCGTGAGGCTCGAGCGATGATCCTGCTGCTTGACGTCGGCAACACCCGGCTGAAGTGGGGCTGGCTGCAGGATCGCGAGATCCGCGCGACCGGCGCGCTGCTGCACCGCGGCCGCGCCGCGGCGGACTGGCTCGCCGGGATGCCGGCCGATGCGAAACCCGCGCGCGTGCTGGCCGCCAACGTGGCCGGTCCCGCCGTCGCGCACGCGCTGGGCGAATGGGCGCTGGAGCGCCACGGCCTGCGCGTGACCTTTGCGCTGGCGGGACGGTCGCTGGGCGGTGTCACGAATGCCTACCGGCAGCCCGAGGCGCTGGGCGTGGACCGCTGGCTCGGCATGGTCGGCGCCTGGCAACGGGTGCGCGGACCGCTGCTGTGCATCGCGGCCGGCACCGCGCTGACCGTGGACGCGGTCGGCGCGGATGGCCGCCACCTGGGCGGCTGGATCCTGCCGGGCCACGCGCTGATGAGCGAATCGCTGCGCCAGGGCACGGCGGGGATCGCGCGGGCCGAGGCGCTGGCCGAGCCGGCCTACGAGGGCGCCTTCGGCACCAATTCCGCGGGCGCCGGCGAGGGCGGCGGCTGGCAGGCGCTGGCCGCGGCGGCGGAACGCGCGATCGGCCTGCTGCGCGACACGAACGGCGTGGAGCCCGCGGTGTTCATCGGCGGCGGCGACGCCGGCCAGGTTGCCGAACGCCTGGGCCGGCCGGCGACGGTCGGTGCCGATCTCGTGATGGAAGGACTGGCCGTGCTGGCCCGGGGCGACTAGATTCGGGTGGCCATGCGCGTGCTGCTGATCCTGCTGCTGCTCGTGAACCTGGGCTATTTCGCCTGGGCGACCTGGATCCGCGAGCCGGTGCCCGAGGCCGGCGGGGCGCGCCGGGACGCGCCGCGGCTGGTGCTGGGGCGCGAGGCGCCGCCGCCGGTGCCGGGCGCGACACGGCCGCAACGGCCCGGCGAGCACTGCCTGAGCCTGGGCCCGTTCGGCGACCTGACCGACGCGGCGCGCGCCTCGACGCTGCTGCGCGAGCACGGCCTGCGGCCACGGCAGCGGGCCGGCGAGGGCACGGTGTGGAAGGGCTACTGGGTGTCGCTGGAGCAGCTGCCGGACCGGCCCGCGGCCGAGGGCATCATCGAGCGCCTGCGGCGCTTCGGGGTCGGCGACGCCTACGTCCTGCCCGAGGAGGACAATGGCATCACGATCTCGCTGGGGCTGTTCTCGGAGCGCCAGCGTGCGCTGCGCCGCATGGACGAGGTCCGCGCGCTGGGGCTCGAGCCGCAGCTGGCCGAGCGCGAGCGCAGCGGCACGGTCTACTGGATCGACGTCGACGTCGAGCCGCCGGCCCGGCTGCCGGACACGACTGCGCTCGACGACGGCAGCGGCCGGATCCTCAGGCTGGCGGTCCAGCCCTGCGACGAGTCCGCGATCGGCAGCCGGCCGGTGCCGGAGGTCGCCCAGTCGCGGGCGCTGCCCGGCTGAGCCCGCGCGGGGGCAATGCCACTACAATGGCCGCGCTGCTGGCGTAGCTCAGACGGTAGAGCAGCTGATTTGTAATCAGAAGGTCGCGGGTTCGATTCCTGCCGCCAGCACCAGCCCCCGCGCCGGGCGCTCGCAAGTCATTGATTTTTGACTTCATGTTACCCTTTTCCCGTCTGCCGATCTGAAGGGGCGGCCCCAGCCCGAGGCCGGAGGCCCGGGGTGGCGCGACCGCCGCCACGCAGGCCAGGGGAGGGCTCATGAAACGCACGCTCGTCTTGGTGCTGTCGCTCGCTGCGACCGCGCTGGCCCAGGCTGGGCCGTCCGGCCTGATCGTTCCGCCGCGGACCGGTGGCGTCAGCGGTCATGACGGCAGCACCGTGCTGGTTCGCTTTCGCGCTGACGCGCAGCCGGCC
>JBFGAO010000062.1:0-6695 GCA_041568095.1 Steroidobacteraceae bacterium
CAGCAAGGCCGCGGCGCTGGCGGCGAGCGCGGGCCGCCAGCCGGTCCTCGGCGCGGACACCGCGGTCGCGATCGGCGACGAGATCTATGGCAAGCCCGCGGACGAGTCCGACGCGCTGCGGATCCTGGTCGCGCTGTCCGGCCGGACCCACGAGGTGCTGACCGCGGTCGCGCTGGCGACCGGCGACGCCGTCGCGACGGCGCTGTCCGTCAGCCGGGTCACGTTCCGGAAGATCGGCGCCGACGAGTGCCGCCGTTACTGGGCCAGCGGCGAGCCGGCCGGCAAGGCCGGCGCCTATGCGATCCAGGGCCTCGCCGCGCTGTTCGTCGAGCGGCTCGAGGGCAGCTACTCGGGCGTGATGGGGCTGCCGCTGTTCGAGACCGGACGGCTGCTGGACGGCGCGGGGCTGCGCCGGTGAGCGTCGAGATCCTCGTCAACGTGACGCCGCGCGAAAGCCGCGCGGCGCTGGTCGAGCAGGGCGTGCTGCAGGAGCTGTACCTGGAGCGCGCCAACCGCCGCGGGCTGGCCGGCAACATCTACCGCGGCCGCGTGTCGCGCGTGCTGCCCGGCATGCAGGCCGCCTTCGTCGACATCGGCCTCGACCGCGCCGCCTTCCTGCACGCCTCCGACATCGCGCCGCCGGCCGGCGCCGACAGTGCCATCGACGCGCCGCCGCCGGACGGCATCCGCGGCCTGGTCAGCGACGGCGACGAGATCCTCGTGCAGGTGCTGAAGGACCCGCTCGGCAGCAAGGGCGCGCGGCTGACGACCTACGTGACGCTGCCGTCACGCTTCCTCGTCTACATGCCCAAGGGCAAGGGCGTCGGCGTGTCGGCACGGATCGAGGCGGAGACCGAGCGGCAGCGGCTGCGCGAGGCCGTGCAGGACTTCGGGGCCGGCGGCAACGGCGGCTGGATCGTGCGGACCGCCGCCGAGGATGCCGGGATCGAGGCGCTGCGCGCCGACATGATGTTCCTCGAGCGGCTGTGGGGCCTGATCGCGGGACGCAACCGCGAGGCGCACCCGGGCGAACTCGTGCACGAGGACCTGGCGCTGCCGCTACGGGTGCTGCGCGACCTGCTGGGAGAGAAGGTCGAGCGGGTGCTGGTCGACGCGCCGGCCGTGCACGGGCAGATGCTCGAGTTCACGCGGACCTTCATGCCGGCGCTGGCGGGACGCATCGAGCTGCACGACGGCGGCCGGCCGGTCTTCGACCTGTACGGCATCGAGGACGAGATCGAGCGGGCGCTGGACCGGAAAGTGCCGCTGAAGTCCGGCGGCTACCTGATGTTCGACCAGACCGAGGCGCTGACCACGGTCGACGTCAACACCGGCGCCTACGTCGGCCACCGCAACCTCGAGGACACGATCTACCGCACCAACCTCGAGGCCGCGGTCGCGATCGCGCGCCAGCTGCGGCTGCGCAACCTCGGCGGCATCATCATCGTCGATTTCATCGACATGCAGGATGCCGAGCACCGCCGCCAGGTGCTGGAGGCGCTGACCCGCGCGCTGGCCGCGGACCACGCGAAGACCCACCTGTCGGCCGTGTCGCCGCTGGGACTTGTCGAGATGACGCGCAAGCGCACGCGCGAGAGCCTGGAACACCAGCTGTGCCGGCCTTGTCCAAACTGCGAGGCGCGCGGCTTCGTCAAGACGGCGGAGACGGTTGCCTACCAGATCTTCCGGGAAATCCTGCGCCAGTCGCGGCAATTCGACTTCCAGGAACTGCTGGTGCTGGCACACCAGGACGTCATCGAGCTGCTGCTGGACGAGGAGTCGGCCGCGCTGGCCGAGCTGGAGATCGCGGTCGGCAAGCCGATCCGGCTGCAGGCCGAGGGGCTGTACGCGGAGGAGCAGTTCGACGTCGTGCTGGTCTAGGAAGGGATAGCGCAGGAGCGGAATGGGCAAGGCGGCGCAGCGGATCAGGACGGTCTGGCGGTGGTTGGCCGCGGCCGCCGCCGCGGTCGCGCTGCTGGCGGCGCTCGCGATCGGCGCGTTCCGGCTGGCCGTCGAGCTGCTGCCCGGCTACCAGGACCGGATCGCGGCGCAGCTGCGCGATGCGACGGGCCTGCGCCTCAGCGTCGACGCGCTGGACGCCAGGATCGGCCGCTACGGGCCGGAGATCACATTCAGCGGCGCGCGCGTGCTGCCGGCCTCCGGCGAGCAGCCGCTGTTCAGCGCGGCCGCCGGCCGCGCCAGCCTCGCACTGGGCCGATCGCTGCTGTACCGGCGGCTCGAGGTCGGCCGCATCGTGCTGGAGCGTCCGCGGCTCGAGTTCGTGGTCCACGAGGACGGCCGCGTGCGCTTCGCCGGCCAGCCGGAGTTGCCGGCCAGGGGCGAGGACGCGCCGGCGCCGACGCTGGAGCGGCTGCCGCGCGGGCTGTTCGAGGTGCGCGGCGCGACGCTGGTCGTCGAGGACCGGCGCCGGCGCCGCGACCGCTTCGAGCTGACCGGTGTCGATGTCGGCCTCGAGCGCCGCGGCGCGTCGCTGCAGCTGCAGGGGCGGGTCGCGCTGCCGCGCCACCTCGGCTCGGTGCTGAGCTTCGAGGCGCGTGCGGCGGGCGAGCTCGACGACCCGGCGACGCTGGCCTGGGAGGCGCGCGCCGAGGGCCTGGCCCTGCAGCTGGCGGGCTGGGCCACGTTGCTGCCCGACGCGTCACGGTGGCCGGAGGCGGGGCGGGGCTCGCTGCGCGTCGCGGCCAGCGGCAACGGGACCCGCCTCGCGACGCTGCGGCTGCAACCGGACCTCGCCGGCCTGCAATTGCCCGGCGGCGGCGCGAGCTTCACGCGCGTCGCCGGGGACCTGCGGCTGCGGCTCGAGCCCGGGCTGGTCACGCTGCAGGCCCGCGACCTCGAGCTGTCCCGGCCCGGCGCGCCCTGGCAGCGACCGACCGACGTGGAAGCGGGGCTGACGCTGCGTGACGGCCGCCCCGACGGCGCGCGCCTGCGTGCCGATTACCTGCTGATCGACAACCTCGCCGCGCTGTCCGGCGCGCTGCCGGCCGGGCCGCTGCGCCAGCGCATCGAGTCGCTGGCGCCGCGCGGCCTGCTGCAGGACGTCGACCTCATCGTCACGCGCGTCGCGGACGGGACGGTGCCGGACATCAGCGGCAGCCTGCGATTCAGCGACCTCGGCTTCGAGCCGCAGGGGCGCGCGCCGGGCATCAGCGGTTTCGACGGCGTGCTCGACGGGCGCGGTGCCGGCGGGCTGGTCCTGCTGCGGGCCCGTGATGCCAGCCTGGCCTGGCCGTTGCAGTGGCGTGCCGTCGCTACGCTGCCGCGCCTCGAGGGCCGCCTCGAGTGGAGCCGCTTCGGCGACGGGCTGCGCCTGTGGCTGGACGACGCGGAGGCCGACACCGGCCACGGCCGTGCGGCCGGCAAGCTGCGCATGCTGCTGCGCCCGGGCCAGCCGCCGCTGCTGGACCTGCAGGCACAGGTGTACGACGCGGACCTCACGCACGCCTGGCGCTACCTGCCGGCGGCGCGGCTGAAGCCGCGCTCGCTGTCCTGGCTGGACGCGGCATTCAGGCGCGGCCGCGTGACCGCAGGCTGGGTGTCGGTCACCGGGCCCACGCGCGGCTTCCCGTACCGCAAAGGCGAGGGCCGCTTCCGCGCCGCCGGCCGGGTCGAGGGCGCCACGCTGTTCTATGCGCCCGGCTGGCCCGAGGCGCGGGGCGTCGATGCGACCGTCGAGTTCAACGGGCCCGCCATGCACGTCGTCGCCGAGCGGGCGCGGGTCGGCGGCCTGGCCGTGTCGCTGGCAGAGGCGAGCAGCGCCGACCTGCGCGATGCCGTGCTGGCGGTGCGGGCCGATGCGCGCGGTGACGCCGCGCGGGCGCTCGCGCTGCTGCAGGGCAGCCCGCTCGCGCCGGCGCTGGGCGAGGCCTTCCGCACGCTCGCCGGCAACGGCCCGCTGAGCGGCGAGCTGGCGATGGTGCTGCCGCTGAAGCAGTTCGACCAGAAGGTCATCACCGCCGCGATCGCGCTGGACGGCGTCACGCTGCGCCGGGGCGCGCAAGCGCCGGCAGTCGGGGCGCTGCAGGGGACGCTGTGGGTCCGCAACCGCGAATTGCAGGCGCCCGAACTGACCGGCCGGCTGCTGGGCGGTCCGCTCACGCTGTCGGTCCGCAGCAGCGAGGTGCCGGACGGGGCGCTGACCACCGAGGTCGAAGCACGCGGCCGTCTTGCGGCGACGGAGTTGCGCACTGTCGCGCGGCTGCCGCTCAATGCGGGCCTCGAGGGCGAGGCCGACTGGCGCGGGTCCCTGCTGTGGCGCCGGCCGGCGCCCGGTGGCGTCGCCTCGGGCACTCTGCGGCTGGCCAGCGACCTGCAGGGACTGGCCTCGGCGCTGCCTGCGCCGTTCACGAAGCCCGCCGCGGCCGCGCGGCCGCTCGCGATCACGGTCGAATTCGGCGCCGGGTCTCCGCCGCGGATCGACGCACGGCTCGGTCGCGACCTGCAGGCTGCACTGCTGTGGCGCAGCGCGCCGGAAGCCCCGCCGGTGCAACGCGGCGTGCTGCACTTCGGGGCGGGGCCGGCACCGGCGCCGGCGGGCCCGGGCCTGTGGCTCAGCGGCGCGCTGGATTCCCTGAGCCTGTCCGAGCTGCTGGCGCTGCGCTGGGAGGAGCCGCGGGGGCGGCGGCTGCAGGAGTGGCTGGGCGGCGCCGACCTGTCGCTGCGGCGGCTGGAAGCGCTGGGCTACGGCTTCACCGGCGTCAGCGGCCGGCTGCGCCAGGGCAACCGTGCCTGGGAACTGCAAGTCGCGTCGGCCGAGGCGGCCGGCCGGCTCGCGCTGCCCTTCGAGTTTCCGGGCGACGTGCCGATGGTGGTCGAGCTCGAGCGGCTGCGGCTCGGGGAGCGGCAGCGGGGCGGCGACGGCGAGCCCGACCCGCGACGCTGGCCGGCGCTGCGCGTCGCGATCGGCGACCTCGTGTTCGACGGCCGGCAGTTCGGGCGCGTCCAGGCCGAGCTCGCGCGCGGCACCGCGGGCCTGACGCTGAATCGCTTCGAGCTGCAGCACGCGGCGTTCAGCGCCGAGGGTCGCGGCAGCTGGCTGGTCGCAGAAAGCGGCCGCGCCGAGTGCCGCCTCGACGTCGACCTGCAGGCGGGCGACGTCGCCGGCTTCCTGTCGGCGATGAATCTCGGCGAGCAGATCACCGGTCGCCGCGGCCGGCTGTCCGCGCGCTTGCGCTGGCCGGGACCGCCGGAGGCCTCCGCCTTCGGGCGGCTGTCGGGCCGCCTCGAGATCGCCGCCGAGGACGGGCGGCTGGTCGCGGTCGAGCCCGGCGCGGGCCGTGTGCTGGGCCTGATGAGCCTCGCGCACCTGCCGCGCCGGCTCGCGCTGGACTTCGGCGACCTGACCGGCGAGGGCCTGGCCTTCGACCGTGTGCAGGGCACGTTCACGCTGAACGACGGCGAGGCCTGGACCGACGACCTGCTGCTGCGCGGCTCGGCGGCCGAGATCGGCCTGGCCGGGCGCACCAGCCTGCGCGAGCGCAGCTACGACCAGACCGCCGTCGTGACCGGCCAGCTGGGCGCCTCGCTCGGCGTCGCCGGCGCGCTGGCGGGCGGTCCGGCCGTCGGCGCCGCGCTGCTGCTGTTCTCGCAGGTCTTCAAGGGCGCGCTGCAGGGCATGACCCGCGGTTACTATCGCATCACCGGCAGCTGGGACGATCCGCAGGTGCGACGCATCGACGCGCGGGAGATGAGGGAGACGCAGGAGGCCGCCGCCGCGGTGCCGGAGGCGCAGCGGCGCGCGGAGGAGGGCCCCTGAGCCGCGCAGTCGTCGCCGCCGTGCAGATGACCTCGGTCGCCGACGTCGCGGCGAACCTCGGGGCTGCGCGTGCGCTGCTGGCCCGCGCACGCGACGGCGGCGCCTGCCTTGCGGTGCTGCCGGAAAATTTCTGCTTCATGGGTCGCAGCGAGGCCGAGCGCCGCGCGATCGCCGAGCGCGATGGCAGCGGGCCGGTGCAGGACGCGGTCGCGGCGACGGCGGCGGAACTGGGCTTGTGGATCGTTGCCGGCACGCTGCCGCTGATGGTCGACGGCGACCCGCGGCCGGCCAACGCCTGCCTCGTCTACGACGCGGGCGGCCGGTGCGTCGCGCGCTACGACAAGATCCACCTGTTCGACGTGGACCTGCCCGGGCGCCGCGAGGGCTACCGCGAGTCGGCGAATGCGGTGCCGGGCAAGGAGGCGGTCCTCGTCGACACGCCCGCCGGCAGGCTCGGCCTGAGCGTGTGCTACGATCTGCGCTTCCCCGAACTGTACCGGCGCCTGGTCTCCGCGGGCGCAGAGCTGCTGAGCGTGCCGGCGGCGTTCACCGGCCCGACGGGGCGCGCGCACTGGGAAGTGCTGCTGCGGGCCCGTGCGGTCGAGAACCTCTGCCACGTGGTCGCGGCGGCGCAGTCCGGGGTGCACGACAACGCGCGCGAGACCTACGGAGACAGCCTCGTCGCGGACTACTGGGGGCGGGTGCTGGCGCGCCTGCCGCGCGGCAGCGGCGTCGTGCTCGCGGAACTGGACCGCGACGGCCAGGCGCGCACCCGCGAGGCATTCCCGGCGCTGAAGCACCGGGTACTGGAGTGAGGATGGAGCGGCCCGACACCACGGCGACCGACCCGATGCGACAGGCGCGGGAACTGATCCTCGCGCCGTCCGGGCTCGACGAGCAGCGCCTCGAGCAGGCGCTC
>JBFGAO010000063.1:0-6684 GCA_041568095.1 Steroidobacteraceae bacterium
GCCTGCGGCCGGGCTCAGTTCCTCGGCGCCTGGCCGGCCGGCCGGGACTTCAGCGCCGCGATCACCTGGTTGGTCACGTCGACGGCCTCCGACGCGTACAGCACGCCGTCGCTGATGATCAGCGAGAAGCCGTTGGCGCGGGCGTAGGCCTGCACTTCCTGCAACAGCGCGCGCTGGACCTTGCCGAACTCCTCGTTGCGGCGCAGGTTCGCGTCCTCCTGCAGCTCGTTGAAGCGCCGCGCAAGGTCGCGCTGGCCGTCACGCAGCTCGCGCTCGGCACGCGCGCGGTCCGCCTCGGACATCACCGCGGCGTCGCGCTTCAGCTTCTCCTCCTTGTCCTGCAGCGCCTTCTGCTGGTTGGCCAGCTCGCGCTGCCGCGGCATGAACTCGCCCTCGAGCGACTGCTGCGCGACGCGCGCCTGCGGCGACTCCTCGAGCAGCCGGTTCGTGTTGACGAAGCCGATCTTCAGGTCGGCAGCCAGCGCCGCCGGGGACAGGGCCAGCGCGGCGACTGCTAGCGCCGCGGCGGGCAACAGGTGTCTGGTCATGATTGCCATCATTCCTCGAATGGTCAGAAACTTCAGAAAGCGGAACCGATCGTGAACTGGAAGCGCTCGATCTCGTCGGGGTAGCGCACAGAGTCGCCGTCGGAAGCATTGAGCGGGAAGCCGTAACTGAACCGGAAGATGCCGAGCGGCGCGAGCCACTGCACGGCAATGCCGGCCGACTGCTTGAGCTCATTGTAGTCGAACTCATAGTCGACCGGGGTCGCGCCATCGCGGCCGACGAAGTTGATTCCCATGCCCTGCGAGAACACGTTGCCGATGTCGTAGAACAGGCTGACGCGCGTGCTGCTGCGCCACTTCTCCGGCACCGGCACCAGCAGCTCGGCACGGCCGACGACCTTCAGGTTGCCGCCGTAGGGGTTGCCGAAGCTGTCCTTCGGCCCGAGCCGGCTCTCGCGGTAGCCGCGCACGGATTCCGGGCCGCCCGCGTAGAACTGCCGGTACGGCGGCAGCGCCGAGGTCTCCTTGCCGAGCGCGTCGCCGAAGCCGACCTCGGCCGACAGCGCCAGCGTCCAGCGGCCGAACAGCGGGATCAGCTGCAGCCCCTCGTAGTTGAAGACGTAGTACTCGACTTCACTGCCCGGCGCGGCCGCCGACACCGACAGCGAGTGGCGCATGCCCCGGTCGGCGAAGATCGCCCGGTTGCGCGAGTCGAAGAACCAGCCGACGACCAGCTCGTAGGTGTCGAATTTCGTGCCGAACAGCGTCGTCGTCACCTCCACCGGCTGGCCGGTCACCGGGTCGATGCCGATGCTCTTGACTTCGCGCTGGTAGGGATTGCCGTTGTTGCGGACCCAGTCGACCGCTTCCCGGGCGCTGAAGTCCTGGTTCACGACGAGGTCGGACTTCTGCCCGACGATGCCGAAGCGCAGGCCCTGGTACTCGGTGATCGGGTAGCCGTACTCGAGCGAAGCCGACATCGACTCGGTCGAGAAGTCCGACCCGGCCGACACGAACTGCGTGATGTCCCGGTACTGCACCCCGGCGGTCCGCGATACGCCGTCGATGTTCGTGTACGGGTCGCTGTGCGAGATGCTGTAGGACTTCGAGAAGCGGCCCGACAGCAGGTCGACCGCGAGCCGCTCGCCGGAGCCCATGAAGTTCGAGTGCACGAAGCTGCCGTTCAGCATGAACGATTGCGACTCGGAGTAGCCGATGCCGCCGCTGAACTGGCCGGGCAGGCCCTCCTTGACGTCGAACTCGACGTCAACGAGGTCCGGCGTACCGGACACCGGTGTCGTCTCGAACTCGATCTTCTCGATGAATGGCAGCCGCTGCAGGCGCTCCTTCGAGCGCTCCAGCGCCGTATTCGACAGGTAGGACCCCTCCATCTGCCGCAGTTCGCGGCGCAGCACCTCGTCGTCGATCGAACTGGTGTTCGCGAAGCCGATCCGCCGCACGTAGGTCCGGCTGCCCGGGTCGATGAAGAAGGTCAGGTCGACCGTCTTCTCCGCGGTGTTCTCCTGCGGGACCGGGTCGATCTTCGCGAAGGCGTAGCCCTCGATGCCGAGCCGGAACGACAGCAGCTCCTGCGTCTGCGTGATCAGCTTGCGCGAATAGACCTGGCCGGGCTGCACGATCAGCAGCTCCTTCAGCTCTTCCTCCGGAACCTTGAAGGTGCCCGCCAGCCTGACCTCGCCGACCTTGTAGCGCTCGCCCTCCTCCACGTTGATCGTGATGAAGATGTCGTCCTTCTGCGGCGAGATTGCGACCTGCGTCGAGGTCACGTCGAAGTTCGCGTAGCCGCGGTCCTGGTAGTACGAGCGCAGCGTCTCGAGGTCGCCCTGCAGCGACTCGCGCGAATAGCGGTCGTCCTGCCGGTACCAGGACAGCCAGTTGGGCGTCCGCAGCTTGAGCTCGTCGGTCAGTTCGTCGTCGTCGAACACCGTGTTGCCGACGACGTTGATCTGCCGGATCCGCGCGCGCTTGCCCTCGGTGATGTCGATCTTGACGCGGACCTTGTTGCCCGGGACCTCCTCGACCTGCGGGTCGATCTTCACCGCGTACTTGCCGCGGCTGAAGTACTGGTCGGTCAGGTAGCCGCGGACGTCCTCGAGCACCGAGCGGTCGAAGGTCTTGCCGGTCGCGAGGCCGACGTTGCGCAGCGACTTCTGCAGGTCCTCGGTCTTGATGTCCTTGTTGCCGATGATCTGGAAGCTCTCGATCGACGGCCGCTCGTGCACCGCGACGACCAGCGTGCCGCCGTCGCGCCGCAGCTCGATGTCGCGGAAGAAGCCGGTCGAGAACAGCGCGCGGACCGCCTCCTGGATCCGGCGCTGGTCCAGCCGGTCGCCGATGTTGACCGGCAGGTAGTTGTAGACGGTGCCCTCCGAGATGCGCTGCAGGCCCTCGACCCGGATGTCGCCGACGACGAAGTCGTCGGCCGGCTGCGCCGTGGCGCCGGCGGCGTGCGCGAGGAGGATGCTGCCTATGAGCGGTCGGAGCATGTGCCAGTCGATCCCTGCGCGGTCAGCCGAGCAGCCGCGATATGTCGTTGTAGAAAGCGAAACCCATCAGCGCGACGAGCATCGCGATGCCCAGCTTCTGGCCGACCAGCTGCGCCTGCATCGACAGGGGCTTGCCCTTGACGATCTCGGCCAGCTGGTACGCGATCTGCCCGCCGTCCAGCACCGGCACCGGCAGCAGGTTCAGCACCGCCAGCGAGATCGAGACCAGCGCCAGGAAGCCGAGATAGTAATTCAAGCCCTCGGTCGCCGTCAGGCCCGCGTACTGCGCGATGTTGATCGGCCCGGAGATGTTCTTCGTCGACACGTCGCCGGTCACCATCCGCCACAGGAAGCGGACCGTCAGCGCGCTCTTGTCCCAGGTCTCGCGCGCGGCCGGCCACAGCGCGGCGAGCGGCCCGTGGCGCTCCTCGGCACGCATCCACTCGGGGAAAGTCAGGTCGCCCGACACGGTCAGGCCGACGCGGCCGATGCTGCGCCCGTCCATCTGCTCGGGCTCCGGCGTCACGGTCAGCCCGATGCGCTCCCCTTCGCGCAGCGCGACCAGCGCGACCGGCTCGCCGGCGCGGCCCTGGATCTCGTAGACGAAGGCGCGGAAGTCCGCGACCGGCCGGCCGTCGATCTCGACGACCTCGTCGCCGGGCTGCAGGCCGGCGCGCTCGGCGGGCCCGCCGGGCAGCAGTTCCGCGACGCGCACCGGCTGCCTTGGGTACCAGAAGGACAGCCCGAGGCCGCGCAGCAAGGTGCCCGGCTCGGTCAGCGAGCGCAGTTCCTCGGGCGGCACGGCCAGCACCAGGTCGCGACGCGCCCCGCCGCGCTCGACCTGCAGCGCGACCCGGCCCTCGCTGACCAGCCCGTCCAGCACCGCAAGCACGGCGGCCTGCCGCGTCGGTGTCTCGCGCCCGTCCACGGCGGCCAGCAGGTCCTCGGACTGCAGCCCGGCAGCGGCGGCATGCGAGCCGGGCTGCACCTCGCCGACGACCGGCTTCAGGCCGGGCACGCCGTACAGGAACAGCGCCCAGAAGGCGATGAAGGCGAACAGGAAGTTGGCGCCGGGACCCGCCAGCAGCACGGCGATGCGCGCCAGCGGCGGGCGGCGGTTGAAGGCGCGCTCCTCGTCGCCGGGCGGCACCGGCCCTTCGCGCTCGTCCAGCAGCCGGACGTAGCCGCCCAGCGGCACGGCCGCGATCACGTACTCGATGCGGTCCGGGTCGCGGCCGATGCGCTTCCACAGCGGCTTGCCGAAGCCGACCGAGAAGCGCAGCACCTTGAAGCCCAGCCGCCGGGCGACCCAGAAATGGCCGTACTCGTGCACCGAGACCAGCACGCCGATCGCGACGACGAAGGCCAGCACCGACACCAGGATCGAGCCGCTCATCCGTGGCCCGCCTCGCGCCGGACCAGCGCGCCCGCCGCGCACTCGCGGGCCCAGGCATCCGCCGCGAGCGCATCCTCGAGGCTGCCGACCGTCGTCACCGAATGCTGCTGCAACACGCTGTCAATGACCCCCGCTATCCCGGCAAAGTTCAGCCGCCGCTCCAGGAAGGCGGCGACTGCCACCTCGTTCGCTGCATTGATGACCGCCGGCGCCGTGCCCCCGGCCCTGGCCGCTGCTTCCGCGAGGCCCAGGCATGGAAACCTTTCCAGATCAGGCGCTTCGAACGACAACTTCGCAATCTGCACGAGGTCTAGGGATTCTACACCGGAAGCGATCCGGTCGGGCCAGCCCAGCGCATGCGCGATCGGCACGCGCATGTCCGGCTGCCCCAGCTGCGCCAGCACCGAGCCGTCCTCGTACTCGACCAGCGAGTGCACGATGCTCTGTGGGTGCACGAGCACCTCGACCCGCTCCGGGCCCACGCCGAACAGGTGGCAGGCCTCGATCAGCTCCAGGCCCTTGTTCATCAGCGTCGCGGAATCGACCGAGATCTTGCGCCCCATGCGCCAGTTCGGGTGCGCGACGGCCTGCTCGGGCGTCACCGCCGCGAGCCGTTCGCGCGGCGTGCGCAGGAAAGGGCCGCCCGAGGCGGTCAGCAGGATCCGGCGCAGGCCCGGCGCGGGCCCGCCACCGGCGGCGGCCTGCGTCGGCAGGCACTGGAACACTGCGTTGTGCTCGCTGTCGATCGGCAGCAGCAGCGCGCCGGAGTCGCGCACCGCCTGCATCAGCAGCGGCCCGGCCAGCACCAGCGATTCCTTGTTCGCGAGCAGCAGGCGCTTGCCGGCCGCGGCGGCTGCCAGCGTCGGCGCGAGGCCGGCGGCGCCGACGATCGCCGCCATCACCAGTTCCGCCTCGGGCGATGCCGCGATCGAACGCAGCGCTGCTGCGCCGGCCTCGACCTCGGTCGCGACGCCGGCCGCCGCAAGGCGTCGCGCCAGCCGCGCGGCGGCGGCCTCGTCCAGCAGCACCGCGCGGTCCGGCCGGTGGCGCAGGCATTGCTCGTAGAGCCGCTCGTCGTTCGAGCCGGCGGCAAGGCCGGCGATGCGGAAGCGATCCGGGTGGCGCGCGGCGACGTCGAGCGTGCTCTCGCCCACCGAGCCGGTCGAACCGAGGATCACGAGGCCCTTCATGCGACCAGCCCCAGCCATGACAGGCCCAGCGCCAGCAGCGGCAGGGCCGAGGTCAGGCTGTCGATGCGATCCAGCACGCCGCCGTGGCCCGGCAGCAGGCTGCCGCTGTCCTTGAGGCCCCGCTGGCGCTTGAACATGCTCTCGGCGAGGTCTCCGACGATGGAGGCCAGCACGACCGCGACGCACAGGGACAGGAAGGCCAGCACCGGCTGGCCGAACCAGGCCGCGCCGGCGGCCGCGACGAGCAGGCTGCCCGCCAGTCCGCCCAGCACGCCTTCCCAGGTCTTGTTCGGGCTCACGCGCGGCGCCAGCTTGACGCGTCCGTAGCGCCGCCCGGCGAAATAAGCGCCGATGTCGGCGGCCCAGACCAGCAGCAGCGCGAACACGACCAGTTCACGGCCGTGGCCGGCCTGCAGGTAGAGCGTGGACAGCGCCAGCCAGGCCGGCGCCAGCGCCCACAGCCCGGCGAGGCCGGCGAGCCAGCGCGGGCCCGCGGCGGGTGCCAGCAGCATCCACAGGAAGATCGCGACCCAGCCGGCCATCGTGACGGCGAGCAACCAGCCGAGCGCAAGGACCCCGCCGGCCAGCAGCCACAGCCCGGCCATCGCGGCCGCGCAGAGCCCGACATAGGCCAGCCGCACAGCAATGCCCTGCAGCCCGGCCAGGGCCGACCATTCCCAGGCGCCGGCGAGCAGCATCGCGGCCAGCGCCGCGACGGCGAGCGCCGGCGGCAGCAGCAGCAGCACGACGGCGATCAGCGCGACGAGTCCGAGTGCCGTCAGCACGCGCTGCCTCAGCATGCGCCCTCCCGCGCCTGGGCCGCAGTCCGGCCGTAGCGGCGCTCCCGCCCGGCGAAGTCGGCAAGCGCCGCGTCGTAGGCCGCCGCATCGAAATCCGGCCACAGCGTCGGCGTGAAGTACAGCTCGGTGTAGGCGAGGTCCCACAGCAGGAAGTTGCTGAGGCGCTGCTCGCCGCCGGTGCGGATGAACAGGTCCGGCTCGGCGCGACCGGCGCCGGCGAGCCCGGCCGCGAGCTCGGCCTCGCCGATCGCCTGCGGGTCGATTTCGCCCGCCGCCGCGC
Source organism: Steroidobacteraceae bacterium (assembly GCA_041568095.1). GTDB lineage: Bacteria > Pseudomonadota > Gammaproteobacteria > Steroidobacterales > Steroidobacteraceae > SCUD01. Next base: position 6,680 of record JBFGAO010000063.1, read on the forward strand.
GCGCC
>JBFGAO010000064.1:0-6677 GCA_041568095.1 Steroidobacteraceae bacterium
AACTCGGCGGTGCGCACGTCGAGTACTTCCGCGGCATCGCCAACCCGATCGGCGTCAAGGTCGGGCCGGACATGGACGAGCGCTGGGTGGCAGACCTGGTCCGCGTCCTGAACCCGGACGACGAACCGGGCCGGCTGACGCTGATTCATCGCCTCGGCGCCGGGCAGATCGAGCAGCGATTGCCGGCCATCATTGACGCCGTGCGGGGCACCGGCCGCCAGGTGCTGTGGGTCTGCGACCCGATGCACGGCAACACCGAGACGACGCCACAGGGCATCAAGACCCGTCGCTTCGACCGGATCCTCTCCGAGGTCGAGTCCGCCTTCCGGGTCCACGAGGACCAGGGCTCGATACTCGGCGGCGTGCACTTCGAGCTGACCGGCGAGGACGTCACGGAATGCACCGGCGGCGCCCGCGGCCTGTCCGATACCGACCTCGCAAGGGCCTACCGAAGCAGCGTCGACCCGCGGCTCAACTGCGAGCAGGCGCTGGAACTCGCGCTGTTGATCGCCGGGCATCGTGGACGCCAGAGAAACAAATAAATATCAAGGTCTTGTAGTTGACAGTTGAACAGCATTCTCGGTCCGTCGGCGCCGGCATCCAGGCGCGCGTCGACGCGGCCTGGCGCGGAGTGCTGAGCCCGGAGGCGATGGCCTTCGTCGAGGAGCTGGCCAGCCGCTTCCGGGGACCGGTGGACGAGCTGCTGGCCCGGCGCCGCAGCCGGCAGGCCGCGTTCGACGCCGGCGCCCTGCCGGACTTCCTGGCCGACACCCGCAAGGTCCGCGAATCGGACTGGCAAGTCGCGCCGATCCCGGCCGACCTGCAGGACCGGCGCGTCGAGATCACGGGCCCGACCGACCGGAAGATGATCGTCAACGCGCTGAACTCCGGCGCGAAGGTGTTCATGGCCGACCTCGAGGACTCGCTGTGCCCGACCTGGGCCAACGTGATCGAGGGGCAGGTCAACCTGCGCGACGCCGTGCACCGGCAGATCGACTTCACGAGCCCGGAGGGCAAGCCCTACCGGCTCGACGAGCGGACCGCCGTGCTGGTCGTCCGGCCGCGCGGCTGGCACCTGGACGAGAAGCACTGGCAGCACGACGGCCGCCCGGTGCCCGGCGCGCTGGTGGACTTCGGGCTCTACCTGTTCCACAACGCGGCCGAACTGCTGCGGCGCGGGACCGGGCCGTACTTCTACCTGCCGAAGCTGGAGTCGCACCGCGAGGCGCGGCTGTGGGCCAGGGTGTTCGCGTTCGCCGAGCAGCGGCTCGGGCTCGCGCCGGGCACGATCAAGGCGACCGTGCTGATCGAGACTGTCACGGCCGCCTTCGAGATCGACGAGATCCTGTTCGAGCTGCGCGATTACATCGTCGGGCTCAACTGCGGGCGCTGGGACTACATCTTCAGCTTCATCAAGAATTTCGGTAGCCAGGCCGGCTTCGTGCTGCCGGACCGCCAGGCCGTGACGATGACGACGCACTTCCTGCGCTCGTACTCGCTGCTGGTGATCCGGACCTGCCACCGCCGCGGCGCCTTCGCAATGGGCGGCATGGCGCCGCAGATCCCGATCAAGGGCGACGCGGCCGCGAACGAGCGCGCGCTCGCCAAGGTCCGCGCCGACAAGGAGCGCGAGGCCGGCGACGGACACGACGGGACCTGGGTCGCGCACCCGGGCCTGGTGCCGGTCGCGATGGAGGTCTTCGACCGGCTGATGCCGACGCCGAACAACCTGCATGTGCTGCGCGAGGACGTGACCATCACGGCATCCGACCTGCTGCAGGTGCCGCCCGGCGAGATCACCGAGGCCGGAGTGCGCAACAACATCGACGTCAGCATCCGCTACCTGGCGGCCTGGCTGGGCGGTAACGGCTGCGTGCCGATACATCACCTGATGGAGGACGCCGCGACGGCCGAGATTTCGCGCTCGCAGCTGTGGCAGTGGCTGCGCCACGGCAGCCGGCTCGCCGACGGCCGGGCCGTCACGCTCGACCTCCTGCGCGCGCTGGCCGCGGAGGAGCTCGCGAAGATCCGTGCCGAGGCCGGCGACGAAGCCTATGCGGGCGGCCATTACCAGCGCGCCGCGGCACTGATCGACCGGCTGACCGCGCAACAGGAGTTCGAGCCCTTCCTGACGCTGGTCGCCTATCGTGAAATCGACTGACCGGAGCAGGGAATGAGCTTCAAGACCGCCGCCGAGCTGCAACGCGACTGGAAGGAGAGCCCGCGCTGGCAGGGCGTACGCCGTGACTACACGGCGGCCGAGGTCCTGCGGCTGCGCGGCACCGTCGAGGTCGAGCACTCGCTGGCGCGCCTGGGCGCCGAAAAGCTGTGGCGCTACCTGCACGAGCTGCCCTACGTCAACGCGCTCGGCGCGCTGACCGGCAACCAGGCGATGCAGCAGGTCCGCGCGGGCCTCAAGGCGATCTACCTGTCCGGCTGGCAGGTCGCCGGCGACGCGAACCTGGCCGGCGAGATGTACCCGGACCAGTCGCTGTACCCGTCGGACTCGGTGCCGGCCGTCGTGCGCCGGATCAACAACACGCTGCGGCGCGCCGACCAGCTGCACCACGCCGAGGGCGACGACTCGATCGACTGGCTGCAGCCGATCGTCGCCGACGCCGAGGCCGGCTTCGGCGGCGTGCTGAACGCCTTCGAGCTGATGAAGGCGATGATCGACGCCGGCGCCGCGGGCGTGCACTTCGAGGACCAGCTGTCCAGCGCGAAGAAGTGCGGTCACATGGGCGGCAAGGTGCTGGTGCCGACGCAGGAAGCCATCAACAAGCTGGTCGCCGCGCGGCTTGCCGCCGACATCTGCGGCGTGCCGACCGTGCTGGTCGCGCGCACCGACGCGGAGTCGGCGTCTCTGCTGACCTCCGACGTTGACGAGCGGGACCGGCCATTCATCCGGGGCAGCGAGCGCACGCCTGAGGGTTTCTTCCCGGTGCGCGCCGGGCTCGAGCAGGCGATCGCGCGCGGGCTCGCCTACGCGCCCCATGCGGACCTCGTCTGGTGCGAGACCGGCAAGCCCGACCTGGAGCAGGCGCAGCAATTCGCCGAGGGCATCCACCGCGAGTACCCGGGCAAGCTGCTGGCCTACAACTGCTCGCCGTCGTTCAACTGGCGGCAGAACCTCGACGACGCGACGATCGCGAAATTCCAGCGCGAGCTGGGCGCGATGGGCTACCGGTTCCAGTTCATCACGCTGGCCGGCTTCCACGCGCTGAACTTCTCGATGTACGAGCTGGCGCGCGGCTACCGCGAGTCGCAGATGAGCGCCTACGTGGCGCTGCAGCAGGCCGAGTTCGCCGCCGAGGACGACGGCTACACGGCGACCAAGCACCAGCGCGAGGTCGGGGCCGGCTACTTCGACGCAGTCACGCAGGTCGTCACGGCCGGCACCTCGTCGATCACCGCGATGCAGGGCTCGACCGAGGAGGAGCAATTCGAGGGCCAGTCCGGCTGAGGCCGGCTCGCGCCGCCTGAAGCGCGGCCCCGGCTCTGCTAGACTGCCGCGCCTCGCAGGTACCGCCAGGCACGACGCCATGCACTTCGACCACGTCACCGTGCCCGCCGACGGCGCACGGATCACGCTGAACCCGGACCACAGCCTCGAGGTCCCCGACAACCCGATCGTGCCCTTCATCGAGGGCGACGGGATCGGCATCGACGTGACGCCGGTGATGCGCAAGGTCGTGGATACGGCGGTCCATCGCGCCTACGGCGAGCGCCGCCGGATCGCCTGGATGGAAGTCTTCGCCGGCGAGAAGGCGAACGGCGTCTACGGGCCCGGCGCCTGGTGCCCGGACGAGACGCTGACCGCGCTGCGCGAGTTCGTCGTGTCGATCAAGGGCCCGCTCGCGACCCCGGTCGGCGGCGGCGTGCGCTCGCTGAACGTCGCGATCCGGCAGTCGCTGGACCTCTACGCCTGCGTGCGGCCGATCCGCTACTTCCCCGGCTCGACCTCGCCGATGAGCGATGCGTCGCTGGTCGACATGGTCGTGTTCCGCGAGAACACCGAGGACATCTACGCCGGCATCGAGTACCCGGCCGGTTCGTCGGAGGTGCAGCGGCTGATCGACTTCCTTCAGCACGAACTGAAGGTCAGCAAGATCCGCTTCCCGGCGAGCTCGGGACTCGGCATCAAGCCGGTGTCGAAGGAGGGCTCGCAGCGGCTAGTGCGAAAGGCGCTGCAGTACGCGGTGGACCACGACCGGGTCTCGGTCACGCTGGTCCACAAGGGCAACATCATGAAGTACACCGAGGGCGCCTTCCGCAACTGGGGCTACCTCGTCGCGAAGGAGGAGTTCGGCGCGACCGAGCTCGACGGCGGGCCCTGGCTGTCGTTCCGCAACCCGCGCACCGGACACCAGATCGTCGTCAAGGACGTGATCGCCGACAACTTCCTGCAGCAGGTGCTGCTGCGGCCCGAGGAGTACGACGTCATCGCGACGCTGAACCTCAACGGCGACTACATCTCGGACGCGCTGGCGGCGCAGGTTGGCGGCATCGGCATCGCGCCTGGCGGCAACATCGGGGACGGGCTGGCCGTGTGCGAGGCGACCCACGGCACGGCGCCCGGCTTTGCCGGCAAGGACCGCGTCAATCCGGGCTCGCTGATCCTGTCCGCCGAGATGCTGCTGCGCTACATCGGCTGGACCGAGGCGGCAGACCTGATCCTGAAGGGCGTCGCCCGCACGATCGCCGCCAAGGAGCTGACCTTCGACCTGGCCCGGCTGCGCGAGGCGATCCGCAAGCCCAAGCGCGAGGTCGCGGGCAAGCGCAATGTCGAGGAGGAGATCCAGCAGCTCGTGCCCGGCGCGAAGCTGGTCGGCACGACCGGCTTCGGCGACGCCGTGATCCGCCACATGGCGGACTGAGCGTGGCGCTGCCCGGCCGCGACTTCGACCCGCGCTGCCGGCGCTGCGAACGGCTTGCCGGCTTCCTCGACGAGGTCCGCGAACGCCACCCGGCCTACCACTGCCGTCCCGTAGCGCCATTTGGCAGCCAGCGGCACCGGCTGCTCATCGTCGGGCTCGCGCCAGGCCTGCATGGTGCGAACCGGACCGGGCGCCCGTTCACCGGCGACCACGCCGGCATCCTGCTGTACCGGACGCTGCACGCACACGGCTTTGCGAGTGCGCCCGAGTCCGTGACGGCCGGCGACGGCCTGCAACTCGCCGACTGCCGGATCAGCAATGCGGTCAAGTGCCTGCCGCCGGCCAACAAGCCGCTTCCGGCCGAGGTCCGCAACTGCAACGACTACCTGCAGCGCGAACTGGCGGCGCTGCCGGAAGGCGGCGTGGTGCTCGCGCTCGGCGCAATCGCGCATGGCGCGGTGCTGCGCGCGCTGGGGCTGGCGGCAAAGAGCGCACGCTTCGCGCACGGCGCCGAGCACGGGCTGCCCGGCGGCCGCCGGCTCGTCGACTCCTACCACAGCAGCCGCTACAACACGCAGACCAGGCGCCTGACGCCGCAGATGTTCGACGAGGTGTTCGCGCGGGTCCGGCACTTGCTGGACGAAGGGGCCCGCGACACGATGGGGGCGTGAGCGGCTTCGATCCCCGATCCTTCGTCCGCACGCTGCCGGCCAGCCCCGGCGTGTACCGGATGCTCGGCGCAGACGGCGAGATCCTCTACGTCGGCAAGGCGCGCAACCTGAAGGCGCGGGTCAGCAGCTATTTCCGCGCCGACCAGCTGCAGCCGAAGGTCAATGCGCTGGTCCGGCTTGTCGAGGGCATCGAGGTCACGGTCACGCGCTCGGAGACCGAGGCGCTGCTGCTCGAGCACAACCTGATCAAGCGTCACCGGCCCCGCTACAACGTCATCCTGCGTGACGACAAGAGCTTCCCGTACCTGCACGTGTCCGCACACGAGTTCCCGCGGCTGTCCCTGCACCGCGGCAGCCGCAGGCTGCCGGGCCGGCTGTTCGGCCCGTACCCGAACGCGAGCGCGGTGCACGAGACGCTGAACCAGTTGCATAAGCTGTTCCGGATCCGCAGCTGCAAGGACAGCTACTTTGCGAACCGGACGCGGCCCTGCCTCGAGTACCAGATCGGCCGCTGCTCGGCACCCTGCACCGGGCTGATCACGCACGAGGCCTATGCGCGGGATGTCGAGTCGGCGGTGATGCTGCTGGAGGGGAGGGCGTCCGACGTGACCGCGCGGCTCGGCCAGGAGATGGACGATGCGGCCGAGCGGCTGGAATTCGAGCGCGCCGCGGCGCTGCGCGACCAGCTTGCCGCGCTGACCGACGTCCAGTCGCGCCAGGCGGTCAGCAGCGCAAGGGTCCGCGGCGACGCCGACGTGATCGCGGTCGCGGAGCAGGGCGGCGAGTTCTGCGTCGCGCTGATGTTCCTGCGCGGCGGCCAGCTGCTCGGCACGGCGACCTTCTTCCCGCGCGCGCCGATCAGCGAAGCACCCGAGGTGCTGTCCGCTTTCGTCGCCCAGCACTACCTGGATGGCGATGCGCCCGGGCAGGTCTGGCTGTCGCACGCGGTCGACGAGGCCGACACGATCGCGGAGACCCTGGCCGGACGGGCAGGGCACGCGGTGCGCATCGGGCGGCCGGCCCGCGGCCTGCCGCGCCGCTGGCTGCAGCTGGCGCTGCAGAACGCCGAGAACGCGCTGCGGATGCGCAGGACCAGCCAGGCCACGCTGGCCGAGCAGCTGGCCGAGCT
>JBFGAO010000065.1:0-6666 GCA_041568095.1 Steroidobacteraceae bacterium
CGTGCGGGTATTGCGCGAGCCGCGCCGCCGCGTCGGGCAGCCGCACCAGTTCCAGTACCCGTTGCGCCTCGGCCAGTGCCGCGGCGCGCCGGCCGCCGGTCGTGGCCATGTGGACCTCGGCGAGCTGCTCGCCGATGCGCCGGTGCGGTGTCAGGCTTGCCGAGGCGTCCTGGAACACCATGCCGATGCCGGTGCCGCGCACGCCGGTTGCCGCGGTCCCGGCCAGCTCGCGGCCGTCGAAGCGGATCGACCCGCTGACGCTCGCGTTGGGCGCCAGCAGCCCGAGGCAGGCGAGCAGGAGCTGGCTCTTGCCCGAGCCCGACTCGCCGACGACCGCGGTGCAGCGCCCCGCCTCGGCCTCGAAGTCGACCGCATCGACCGCGCGCAGCCGGCCCTCGCGGGTCGCGAAATCGACGCAGAGGCCGCGCACCTCGAGCAGCGCCATCAGCGGTCCCTCGGGTCCAGCGCGTCGCGCAGGCCGTCGCCGAGGAAGTTGAAGCAGAACACCAGCAGGACCAGGCAGCCGGCCGGCACGGCCAGCAGCCACGGCGCCGTCTCCATCTCGGCAGCGCCGTCGGCAATCAGGTTGCCGAGGCTGGCCAGCGGCTCCTGGATGCCGATGCCGAGGAAGCTCAGGAAGCTCTCGACAAGGATCACCTGCGGCACGGTCAGCGTCGCGTAGACGATCACGGGCCCGGCCAGGTTCGGGACGATGTGGCGCACGACGATCCGCGCCGCGGAGGCGCCGCCGACGATGGCCGCCTCGACGAACTCGCGCTCGCGCAGCGCCAGCGCCTGTCCACGCACGATCCGCGCCATCGTGAGCCAGCCGAAGGCCGCAATCGCCAGCAGCAGCGTCACCGGGCTGCGACCGAACACGACGGTCAGCACGATCACGAAGAACACCTGCGGCATTGCGTACAGCACGTCGACGAGGCGCATCATCAGCGCGTCGCTGCGGCCGCGCAGGTAGCCGGCGACCGCGCCCCAGCCGACACCGATCACCAGGCTCACCAGCGTCGCCGCGAGCGCGATCGCGAGCGACACGCGCAGGCCGTGCAGCGTGCGGACCAGCAGGTCGCGCCCGAGGCGGTCGGTCCCGAGCCAGTGGCCGTCGGCGGCGCCCGGCGGCACCGCCATGTTCGCCCAGTCGATCTGGTCCTGCGCGTACGGCGACAGCAGCGGCCCGAAGACCGCGGCGGCGGCCAGCGCCAGCAGCACGGCCAGGCAGGCCTTGACGCGGCGGCTGCCGGACAGCCGCGCCAGCGCGTCGCGCCACAGCCCGCCCGGCGCGCTCACCGGCCGCTCCTGCGGATCCTCGGATCCAGCCAGGCGCAGGCGAGGTCGGCCGCCAGGTTCAGCAGGATCATCAGCGCCGCGTAGACGATGACCATGCCCATCACCAGCGTGTAGTCGCGGTTCAGCGCACCCTGCACCAGGTAACGCCCCATGCCGGGCAGGCCGAAGATGGTCTCGACGACCAGCGAGCCGGCGAGCACCGCGGCCACGGCCGGTCCCAGGTAGCTCGCCACCGGCAGCAGTGCGGCGGGCAGCGCATGCCGCGCAATGATCCAGTGCTCCGGCAGGCCGCGGGCGCGCGCGGCCGTGATCCAGGGCGCACGCAGCACCTCGAGCAGGCTGCCGCGCGTGAGCCGCGCCAGGTAGGCGATCACCGGCAGCGCCAGCGTGACGACGGGCAGCACCATGTCGTCGATGCGCCCGGGCCGCCAGCCCGCCACCGGCAGCCAGCCCAGGTGGACGCCGAACAGCAGCGCCAGCGCCGGCGCCAGCACGAACACGGGCACGGCGATGCCGGACACGGCCACGCCCATCACGAGGTGATCGGCGGCCCGGCCGCGGCGCAGCGCCGCCCAGACACCCGCCGGGATGCCGACCAGCAGCGCGAACAGGATCGAAGCGGCGCCCAGCGCCAGGCTGACCGGCAGGCCCGTGCCGATCAGCTCGGTGACCGTGAAGTCGCGGAATTTCAGCGAGGGACCGAAATCGCCGCGCAGCAGGCCCCCGACGTAGCGGGCGAACTGGACCGGCAGGGGCTGGTCGAGGCCGTAGGCCGCCTCGAGGTTGGCGCGGATCTCGGGCGGCAGCGCCTGCTCCTCGTCGAAGGGCCCGCCGGGTGCCAGCCGCGTCAGCAGGAAGGCGAGCGTCACGATCACGGCGAGCGTCGGAATCGCCCCCAGCAACCGCCGCACGAGATATCCGAGCATCGACCCCCGACCCGCCTGCCGACCAAAAAAAAGCGGCTTCAGCGAAGCCGCTTCTGCCACGCATCCGCGCGCGTTGTGCGTCATGCGGATGCCCCCCTCGTTCCCCGCGTCTTGCTTGTCCTTGTTGGCGGGGCGGTTTCCTTCCTGGCGGTTGCCGGCCGCCTGCGCCGGAAACTAGCCCTCCGCCCCTGGCTCCGCAAGCGCTTTCGGCTGCCGCAGTGCAGCAGAAAACAGGCGCAAACGTCCACCTGTTGGACATACAGGGGCCATGGCGCCTACAATGACGGCTCCCGATGGACCGAGGGCAGACGACGCCGGGCTGATGTCGGAATCTACGAGACCCATACGCGCCTTGATACGCGGGCTGGAAGCCCTGGCGGTTCTCAACCGCCGGGACGGGTCCACGGTCTCGGAGATCGCCAAGACGATCCGGCTGCCGCGGACCACCACCTACCGCATCCTCGAGACGCTGCGCAGCGCCGGTTACGCGACGCGCGATCCCGCGGACGAGCGCTACCGACCGACGCTGGCGGTGCGTGCGCTGGCTGCCGGCTGGGACGAGCAGTCCCGGCTCGCCGACCGCGCCAGTGGGGTGCTGGAAGGCGCCGCGCGCGAACTCGGCTGGCCAGTCGCGCTCGCCTCGCTGTCCGGCAGCGAGGTCGTGATCGTCGATGCGGGCCTGCAGCGCGCGGCCGGTCCCCCGGCGCCGCTGTCGGCGGGGCAGGTCCTGCCGCTGGCATCGGATGCCGCCGGGATCGTGCTGGCTGCGCAGCTCGACGACGAGCAGCGCAGTGACCTGGTCTCGCGGCTGGCCTCCGGTCCCGGCGACCCGGGCGCAGGTGACGCCGACACGGCGGAACTGCGCCGGCTGGTCGACGAGGCGCGCGGCGCCGGCTACGCGCTGCGCCGGCGCAGCGATCCCGCGGGCGAGGAGCTGGGCCTGGCGGTCCCGCTCGGCACCGGCGGCAGCCCGTCCGCGCTGCTGGTACGATGGCCGGCGGCCGCGCTTCCCGCGGCCTCTGCCGTCGAGCGGTTCCTGCCGCGGCTGCGCGCAGCAGCCGAGGAGATGACGCGCGGCACGGCAGTCGACTGACAGCCAGGCAGCAGGGCCCCCGGGAGGCCAGCGGATGCGGAAGATCATCGTCGGCATCAAGCGCGTCATCGACTACAACGTCCGGGTCCGGGTCCGGCCAGACGGCAGCGGCGTCGTCACCGACGGCGTCAAGATGAGCATCAATCCCTTCGACGAGATCGCGCTCGAGGAAGCGCTGCGCATCAGGGAGCGCGGCGCGGCCGACGAGGTCGTCGCCGTCTGCATCGGGCCCGACGATGCGCAGCAGCAGCTGCGCACGGCGCTCGCGATGGGGGCGGACCGCGCAGTGCTGGTCAGGTGCGCGGAGGCGCCTGAGCCGATGGCGGTCGCCCGCGTGCTGCTGGCGCTGGCGCAGCGCGAGGAGCCGCAGATCGTGATCCTCGGCAAGCAGGCCATCGACGACGACTGCAACCAGACCGGCCAGATGCTCGCCGCGCTCTGGGACCGTCCCCAGGCGACCTTCGCGTCGAAAATCGAGCTGAAGGACGGCACCGCCGTCGTCACCCGCGAGGTGGACGCCGGCCTCGAGACCATCGAGGTGGACCTGCCCGCCGTGATCACGACCGACCTGCGCCTGAACGAGCCACGCTACGTCAAGCTGCCGGACATCATGAAGGCGAAGAAGAAGCCGCTCGACGTGACCGAGCTGTCCGCGCTGGGCGTCGATGCCGCCCCGCGCATGAAGGCGGTCTCCTGGGAGCCGCCGCCGCAGCGGCAGAAGGGCGTCATGGTCAAGGACGCGGCGGAGCTGGTCGCGCTGCTGAAGCAGAAGGGACTGGTCTGATGGGCAAGGTGCTGGTCGTTGCCGAGCATGCGGGCGGCAAGCTCAACGCGTCGCTGGCCAAGTGCGTCAGCTGCGCGGCGGCGATTCCCGATGCCGAGGTCGTCGTCGCGGTGCTGGCCGCCGACGGCAGCGCCGTCGCTGCGGAGGCCGCTGCGCTGGACGGCGTCGCGCGCGTGCTGCAGGCCGACAACCCGGCCAGCGAGCCGGCCCTCGCCGCGGCGCTCGCGCCGCAGCTCGCGAAGCTGGCCGAGGGCTGCAGCCACGTGCTGGGCCCGTCGACCACCTTCGGCAAGGACCTGATGCCGCGCGTCGCCGCGCTGCTCGACGCGCCGCAGGTCAGCGACATCATGACGGTCGAGGCCGCCAACCGCTTCAAGCGGCCCGTCTATGCCGGCAACGCGATCCTGACGGTCGAGACGCCGGACGGCGCCACGGTCGTCGGCACCGTGCGGGTCGCTTCATGGCAGCCGGCGGCTGCCGGCGGGCCGGCGCCGGTCGAGAAGGTGTCAGTGGACCTGCCGCTGCCGAAGCACACGCGCTTCGTCTCGCTGGCCTCGGCCGAGTCCGACCGCCCCGACCTGCAGACGGCGGCGCGGGTGGTCTCGGGCGGCCGCGCGCTCGGCAGCGAGGAGAATTTCCGGATGATCCAGCAGCTGGCGGACCGGCTCGGCGCCGCGGTCGGCGCCTCGCGTGCGGCCGTCGACGCCGGCTACGCTCCCAACGAATTGCAGGTCGGCCAGACCGGGAAGATCATCGCGCCCGAGCTCTACGTCGCGATCGGGATCAGCGGCGCGATCCAGCACCTGACCGGCATCAAGGACGCGCGGACGATCGTCGCGATCAACAAGGACGCGGAGGCGCCGATCTTCGAGATCGCCGACATCGGGCTGGTCGGCGACCTGTTCAAGGTGATCCCGGAGCTAGAGCAGCAGCTCTGACACGGCCCGCAGCAGCAGCCAGCCGGACAGCGCAAGGAGCACCAGCCAGGTCCCGGCCGTGCCCCAGAAGCGGCCGAAGCTGCGGCCGGAACTCAGCGACAGGCCCCAGGCATGCAGCAGGCGGCACGCCACGAGCGACGTTCCCGCCGCATGCAGCGCCACGGGCGGGGTCGCCGCCAGCTCGGCCAGCAGCAGCAGCACGAGCGCCAGCGGCACGTACTCGGTGAAGTTCGCCTGGACGCGGACGGCACGCTCCATGCCGACATCGCCGCCGGTACCCAGTCCGACACGGAAGCGCCAGCGCGCGCGCACGACCAGCGCGCTGAGCGCGAGCAGCAGCAGCCCGAAGACCGCCGCGTAGAGCGTTGTTACCGGTGCCGGCATGCGAGGTCCCGCCGCCGCGCCTGGCTCAGCCCAGCTGGCCCAGCAGGAAGTCCGCGCTCGATACCTTGAACTCGCCGGGCGCCTCGACGTGGACCTGCGTCACTGCGCCGTCCTCGATCACCAGCGCGAAACGCTGGCCGCGCATGCCCAAGCCGTGGCCGCGTGCGTCCAGCTCGAGCCCCAGCGCCCGCGTGAAGTCGCCGTTGCCGTCGGCGGCCATCACGATGTCGTCGCCGACGCCCGCCGACTTGCCCCAGGCGTCCATGACGAACACGTCGTTGACGGCCAGGCAGACGATGCGGTCGACGCCCTTTGCGCGCAGCGCACCGGCCTGCTGCACGAAGCCCGGCAGGTGCTTGGCGTTGCAGGTCGGCGTGAACGCTCCCGGCACCGAGAACAGCACGACGCGTCCCTTGCCGAGCAGGTCCTCGGCCGCGACGCCGGAGGGCCCGTCCTTGCCCATGACCTTCAGCTTGCCTGCCGGGATCCGGTCCCCTGCCTTGATCGTCATCGCTGTTCCTCCACCTGTGCCATCACGGAATGTCGCAGCGGATTGTATACGCAAAAAGGCCGCGGCGATTGCGCGCCGCGGCCCGGTGAATCAGCGCGTGACGACGCGGATCAGGTCGCGACGTCGACCCACAGGTCCGCGACGCCGCGGATCTTGGCACTGGCGGCGGCGGCAGCCTTGAAGGCCGACTTCGCCTCGCCGGCGCGCTTGCTCTCGACCAGCGAGACGCCGAGCAGCATCTGCAGGTTCTCGGGATTGCGCACGCGGCCCTTCTCGACGCCGCGCTTCGCGGCCTCGGTGGCCTTCTGGTAGTTCTTCAGCGTGAAATAGGCCGTCGCGAGCCTGGCCTCGGCATCGCCGCTGGCCATCGCCTGGGTCTCGGCTTCCTGCTGCTTGAGGCCGGCGCGCAGCCGCTCCAGCTGCGACTTCGCATCGGCCAGCAATCGCGTATTGCGGTCGTCCTTCTTGATCGCGCCGATCGCCATGCCCTTCTCGAGCATTGCGACCGCCTCGCCCGGGCTCGAAAGGTCGAGCGCAACCTCCGCGTAGCGCCCGTAGTGCTCGCGCGACAGCAGGCCCTTCGAAGCGCCGAGCCGGTACAGGTTTATCATCGCGACCGGGTCTGCGTTCGTCTCTTTCTGGTAGGCGCTGACCAGCTGGTCGAAGCCGTCCGCCTTCGGCGCAACGACCATCAGCCGGTGCAGCGTCTCGATCCGCTTCGCGTCGTTGCC
>JBFGAO010000066.1:0-6618 GCA_041568095.1 Steroidobacteraceae bacterium
CCGGGACGCGCCGCAAGGTCCGGCTGCACCTGCACCTGAACGAGCCCGAGCGGCTGTTCGAGCTGGCCGCCCGCCACGGCGAGGTCAGCGGCCAGAAGGCCGACGACATGCAGCGCCAGCAGGGCGCCGCCCATCACGAGCGCCGCCGCCGGGTCGCGGTCGTGACCGACTCCGCGGCCGACCTGCCCGACTCGGTGCTCGAGCAGTTCGACATCCACATGGTGCCGGTCCGCGTGCACTTCGGCGCGCACAGCTACCTCGACAAGATCAGCCTGTCGCCGGCCCAGTTCTTCGAGCGGCTCGCGACCGACCCGGTGCACCCGAAGACCTCGCAGCCGCCGCCGGGCGACTTCCGCCGCGCCTACGAGTTCCTCGGCTCGCACTACGACGCTGTCGTCTACGTCGGGCTGACCGCGCGCGTCAGCGGCACCTTCCAGAACGGCGAGTCCGCCGCTGCGCGGGCCCGCAGCGCCGCGCGGATCCTCGCGATCGACTCGCAGACCGCGTCGCTGGGGCAGGGCCTGGTCGTGATGCGCGCGGCCGAGGTCGCGGCAGCGGGCGGCAGCGCCGACGAGGTCCGCGAAGCCGCTGCCGCGGCGCGCCGTCAGACCCGCACCTGGGCCTGCCTCGTCACGCTCGACTACGCCGTGCGCGGCGGGCGCATCCCCGCCTGGGCCGGCAGCCTCGCGCGCTGGCTGCGCCTGACGCCGCTCCTGGCCGTGCGCGCCGACGGCGGCGTCGGCTTCGGCGGCGTGCTGCCTGGCCGGCGCGACCCGTACCGGCGCTTCGGGCGACTGCTGCGGCGCCGCGTCGACCCGCGGCGCCGCTGGCGCGTCGGCGTTGCGCACGCGAACGAGCCGGACGGTGCGCAGCAGGTGCTGGACGAGCTGACGCGCGACCTCGCCGACTGCGAGCGGCTGCCGGTGATCCCGCTCGGCACCGCGCTCGGCGCGCACGGCGGCCCGGGCTGCATCGTCGTCGCGGTGCAGGAGCTCGGCCCTGCGGCGGTGGGCTGACGGGCGATCGGCTAGAATTTCGTGCCACGCCCCGTCCCGCGCCGGTGGAGTAGTCAGTGCGCATCCTCCTGACCCTGCTGCTGCTGGCAGTGACCTGGCTGCTGTGGTCCGGCGTCTGGCAGCCGCTGCAGCTGACCGCCGGCGCGCTGTCCTGCCTGCTCGCGATCTGGCTGTCCTGGCGCATGGGCTTCTTCTCGCGCGGCCTGTTCTCGCTGCACGTGTCGCCGGGCCTGCCGCGCTTCTGGGCCTGGCTGCTGGTCGAGATCGTCAAGTCCAACCTGCAGGTCGTCCGCGTCGTGCTGAACCCGCGGCGGCGCCTGAGCCCGTCGGTCGTCGAGATCCGGACCACGACCGGCCCGGTCGGCCAGACGCTGCTCGGCAACGCGATCACGCTGACTCCCGGCACCGTGACGATCGACGTACACCAGGGCCGGCTGCGCGTGCACTGCCTGACGCAGGAGGCCGCCGAGGAACTGCAGGCCGGCCAGATGGACGCGCGCGTCAGGCGCGTGACGATGGACTGAGCATGTACTACGCCGCCGCCGCCGCGATCATCGTCACGATGGCGCTCGCGCTGATCCGCGCGCTGCTCGGCCCGACCGTCTACGACCGCGTGCTGGCCGTGAACATGTTCACGACCAAGACCGTGCTGCTCGTTTCGCTGATCGCGTTCCTGTCCGGCCGCCCGGACTTCCTCGACCTCGCGCTGGCCTACGCGCTGATCAACTTCGTCGGCGTGCTGGCAGTGCTCGAGTTCGTGCAGAAGAAGCGCCGCCCGAGGCGCCTGCCATGATCATCGACGCGATCAGCCTGCTGATGCTCGGCGCGGGCGGCTTCTTCGTGTTCATGGGCGGCGTCGGCGCGCTGCGCCTGCCCGACCTGTACACGCGGATGCACGCCGCGAGCCTGACCGACAGCCTCGGCACGATCCTGACCCTCGGCGGCATCATGCTGCAGTCCGGCTGGTCGCTGGCGACGGTCAAGCTGGCGACGATCCTGTTCTTCCTGCTGATGACCGCGCCGACGTCCGCGTACGCGCTCGCGAACGCGGCGCTGATGTCGCAGGGCGACGACGCGCCGCCGGCGCCGGAGGGCTGAGCGTGGACATGCTGTTCGGCTTCGTGCTGCTGACACTGCTGGTCGTGACCGCGGTCGCGGTCGTCGTGACACCGAACCTGTTCGCGGCCGTGATGCTGATGAGCATCTTCAGCCTGCTGATGGCGGCGACGTTCTTCCTGCTCGACGCAGCGGACGTCGCGCTGACCGAGGCCGCGATCGGCGCCGGCATGTCCACGGTGCTGTTCCTCAGCGCGCTGGGCCTGATCGGCGCCGGCGAGAGGAAGCGCCCGGTCCGGCAGTGGCTGCCGCTGTCGGTCGTCGGCATCACGACCTTCACGCTGCTGTACGCGACAATCGACCAGCCGCTGCTTGGCGACCCGGCCGCGCCGGTGCACCAGCACGTCGCCCCTTGGTACCTCGAGCAGACGCCGCTGCTGATCGACATGGCCAACGTCGTCACGGCCGTGCTCGCCGCATTCCGCGGCTATGACACCTTCGGCGAGGTGCTGGTCATCCTGACCGCCGGGCTCGGCGTGCTGATGGTGCTCGCCGGCGGCGCCCGCGACCGGCCCGAGCCGGAGCGACGGATCGGCGCGACCGGCCTGCGCCACCACCTGATCCCGCGGGTCGTCGGGCAGCTGCTGATCCCGTTCATCGTGCTGTTCGGCCTGTACCTGCAGTTCCACGGCGACTTCAGCCCGGGCGGCGGCTTCCAGGCCGGCGCGATCATCGCGGTCGGCATCGTGCTGCACTCGCTGCTCGAGGGCGAGTCCGCGGGCCGTGCGATCGTGCCGCCGCGCGTGCTGGTCGGCCTGATGATCGGCGGCGCGCTGCTGTTCGGGCTGGTCGGCGTCGCCGGCATGGTGCTGGGCGGCAACTTCTTCGACTACTCCGTGCTTGGCGCCGACCCGGTCGGCAGCCAGCAGCTCGGCATCCACCTCGTCGAGGTCGGCGTCGGCATCACGGTCAGCGGCACGCTGGTCGCGGCCTTCCACGCCTTCGCGGACCGGGAGCCCGCGTGATGGAGGTGCTGGGCCACTACAACTACTGGGTGTTCGCGTTCCTGCTGACCATCGGCCTGTACGCCGTGATCGCGAAGCCGAACCTGGTCAAGAAGCTGCTGGGGCTGTCGATATTCCAGGCCGCCGTGTTCCTGCTCTACATCAGCATGGCCAAGGTCGAGGGCGGCACCGCGCCGATCATCCAGGGCGGCGCCGGCGAGCAGGTCTACTCGAACCCGCTGCCGCACGTGCTGATCCTGACCGCGATCGTCGTCGGGATCTCGACCGTCGCGCTGGGCCTCGCGATCGTCGTCCGGATCCGCGAGGAGTACGGGACGATCGAGGAGGACGAGATCCAGGCGCAGGATCGCGACCGGTGACGCTCGCGCAGCAGCTGCCCGCACTGGCCGTCGCCGTGCCGCTCATCACGGCGCCGCTCGCCGCCGCCGCGATGGTGTTCCACCGCCGCCATGTCGCGTGGCTGGTCGCCGCCACGGCCAGCATCGCCTCGCTCGCGATCGCGATCGCGCTGGCAGCCGGAGTCGACCCGGTGCACGGCGTCTCCTACGAGGTCGGCTCCTGGCCTGCCCCGTACGGCATCGAGCTGCGCGTGACGAGCTTCAGCGCGCTCCTGCTGATGATCATCAGCGGCGCGTCGGCGCTGGCGCTGCTGGCCGGCAAGGCGAGCCTCGACGCCGAGGTCACGATGCAGCGGCGGCCGTACTTCTACGCCGCGTGGCTGCTCGCGGTCGGCGGCATGTCCGGCATCGTCGTGTCCGGCGACGCCTTCAACATCTTCGTGTTCATGGAGGTCTCGTCGCTCGCCACCTACATCCTGATCGCCGGCGGGCGCGACCCGCGCGCGCTGACCGCGGTGTTCAAGTACCTGATCATGGGCACGCTCGGCGCGACCTTCTACCTGATCGGCGTCGGCCTGATCTACATGATGACCGGCACGCTGAACTTCGCCGACATGGAGGCCCGGATCGTCGACGTCGCGAACCTGAAGCCGATCCTCGCGGCGGTCGGCTTCATCACGATCGGGCTCGCGCTGAAGGCCGGCGTGTTCCCGCTGCACGTCTGGCTGCCGAATGCCTACGCCTGGTCGCCGCACGTCGTGACGACCTTCATCGCGGCCTGCTCGACCAAGGTGTCGCTGTACGTGCTGCTGCGCTTCGACTTCCTGGTGTTCCACGGCAGCCTCGCCGGCCATGACCTGCAGTTCTCCGGCTTCCTGATGCCGCTCGCGGTGCTCGCGATCCTGGTCGCGTCGGGCGTCGCGATCGCCGAGGGCCACGTCAAGCGCCTGCTGGCCTACTCGTCGGTCGCGCAGATCGGCTACATCGTGCTCGGCGCCAGCCTGCTGACGGCGAACGGACTGACTGCCGCCATCGTGCACTTCTTCAACCACGCGCTGGCCAAGGGCGGGATGTTTCTCGCGGTCGCCTGCATCGCGCTGCGCGCCAGGTCGCTGCGGCTCGACGACCTCGCCGGCATCGGGCGGCTGATGCCGTGGACGACCGCGGCGCTGGTCGTTGCCGCGCTGAGCCTGATCGGCATCCCCGGCACGGCCGGCTTCATCAGCAAGTGGTACCTGGTCGTCGCCGCGCTCGACGAGGGCGCGACCGGCATCGCGCTGGTCGCCGTCGTGCTGCTCAGCTCGCTGATGGCGGTCGCCTACGTCTGGCGCATCGTCGAGGCGGCCTACTTCCGGCCGCCGGCCGGCCCCGACCTCGCGGTCCGCGACGCGCCCGCGCCGATGCTCGCGGTGCTGTGGGCCGTCGCGCTGGCCAACATCTGGTTCGGCCTCCGGCCGGGCCTGCCGCTGGAGCTGTCGCGCGCCGCGGCCGCGGCGCTGATGAGGCAGATCCAGTGACCGGCGCCGGCACGATCCTGGCGGCGCTCGCGATTCCGCTGGCCGGCGCAGCCGGCATCGCCGCCGCCAGCGCGCGGCCGAACCTGCGCGAGGCCGTCAGCCTGGTAACGTCGGTCGCGCTGGCTGCTGCGGTCTGGAGCCTGCTGCCCGGCATGCTGGACGGCGCGCGGCCGGCCGTCGAGCTGTTCGAGGTGATGCCCGGCCTCGCGATCCGCTTCGAGGTCGAGCCGCTCGGCGCGCTGTTCGCGGCGCTTGCGTCGCTGCTGTGGATCGTCAACACCGTCTACTCGATCGGCTACATGCGCGGCAACGGCGAGCGCAACCAGACCCGCTTCTACGTGCTGTTTGCGGTCGCGCTCGCCGCGACGATCGGCGTCGCGTTCGCCGGCAACCTGCTGACGCTGTTCGTCTGCTACGAGGTGCTGACGCTGTCGACCTACCCGCTGGTCGCGCACCAGGGCGACCCGCGCACCGTGGCGTCGGCGCGCGTCTACCTCGGCCTGCTGCTCGCGACCTCGATCGGCCTGCTGCTGCCCGCGCTGGTCTGGACCTACCGCGCAACCGGCACGCTGGACTTCGAGCCGGGCGGCATCCTGGCCGGCCGCATCGACGGCGAGGCCGCGCTGCTGCTGCTGGCGCTGTACATGTTCGGCACCGGCAAGGCCGCGCTGATGCCGGTGCACCGCTGGCTGCCCGCCGCGATGGTCGCGCCGACGCCGGTCAGCGCGCTGTTGCACGCGGTCGCCGTCGTCAAGGCCGGCGTGTTCATCGTGACGAAGGTCGTCGTCTACGTGTTCGGCACCGGCTTCCTCGCCGCCCAGGCGGGCTCCGACTGGCTGCTGTACGTCGCCGGTTTCACGACCATCGCGGCCAGCGTCGTCGCGCTGCGCCAGGCCAACCTGAAGCGGCTGCTCGCGTACTCGACCGTCGCGCAGCTGTCTTACGTGACGCTGGCCGCCGCGCTGTACCGGCCGGCCGCCGAGGTCGGCGCGGCACTGCACATCGCGGCGCACGGGCTCGGCAAGATCACGCTGTTCTTCGCCGCCGGCAGCATCTACACGGCGTCGCGCAAGACCGAGGTCGGCCAGCTGGACGGCATCGGGCGCCGGATGCCGTGGACGATGGCCGCCTTCACGGTCGGCGCACTCGCGATGATCGGGCTGCCGCCGACGGCCGGCTTCGTGTCGAAGTGGCAGATCCTGAGCGGCTCGCTCGAGGCCGGGCAGTACTTCGCCGTCGCCGTCATCGTCGTCAGCACCGCGCTGAACGCCGCGTACTTCGGCCCGATCGTGCACCGCGCCTTCTTCCGCGCCGAGTCGCCGCCGGTCGCCGCCGGCCACGGCGAGGCGCCGGCCGCGATCGTGATCGCGCTGACGGCGTCGGCGCTGCTGACGCTCGCCTTCTTCTTCTTCCACGGACCCGCGCTGGAGCTGGCATGGCAGATGTTCAGGACGACGGGCTGAAGCCCGCCGGCGACGACGGGCACTGGCTCGTGCGGCCGCGCACGATCCGCCGGCTGTGGCTGGCCTTCGCCGCGCTGCTGGCGCTGGTCGTGCTGCTGCAGGCGGTCGTGCCGGTGAAGTCCTACTTCGGCATCGACGGCTGGTTCGGCTTCGGCGCCGCTTTCGGCTTCGGCGCCTGCCTGCTGATGGTGCTGGTTGCGAAG